>CANDHX010000018.1 GCA_947384645.1 uncultured Mycoplasmatota bacterium
AATATATAGAAGCAAAAAGTATTTCTAGCACCATTTCGTTCTCGTATTGCGTAAATATCATGAAAATCATAAATAGTAACAATTCTTTTATATTGATAGATGAAAAGAAATTTTTATCTATATGTGAAAAATACTTTTCTTTATTGGTGCCCTTTTTTTCGTAGATATTAATCCTATATAGCATGATTTGCACATAATAAAGAATCCAAGGTATAAAAGTTGCCAATTTTAAATAGTTCATAAAATCGCCTCTCCGTTTAAACTGAAGCTCTTTGCCTCTGTTATTTTTACTTTTACAATTTCTCCTACTCTCGAAGTTGCTCCTAAGACATTTACGAGCTTCATCGTCTCCGTGTAACCGCACACCAAATCGGCTCCCTTTTCACTAGGACCAATTATCAATACGTCTTCTATTTTTCCCTCGTATTTTTGATTAGCTAAAAGACTATATTTATTGACGAGTTCGTTTAATCTTTTGAGCCTTTCTTCCTTTTCTTTTAAGGTAGTACCGTCTTTTAATCTCTCGGCTGGCGTTCCGACCCTAGGAGAAAAGATAAAGGTAAAAGCACTGTCGTATTTACAATAATCGACTACCTCTAAGGTTTCCCTAAAATCTTCTTCGCTCTCACCTGGAAAACCGACTATGATATCAGTCGATATGGAAGCAGCAGGGATCTTCTTTTTAATCTTATCGTATAGTTTTATATACTCTTCTTTCGTATATCGTCTACCCATTAATTTAAGTATTCTACTAGAACCGCTTTGAAGGGGCAGATGGATATATGGCATGACGTTAGGCTTGCTAGCTATTACGTCGATTAGTTCATCCGTAAAATCCCACGGATGACTAGTGACAAAACGCACTCTTTCGATTCCTATATCGCTTACCTTTTCCAAGAGTTCTGCAAAGCTTAATTCGCCTTCTAAATCTTTACCATAGGCATTTACATTTTGACCTAAGAGTGTAATTTCTTTATAGTTTTCCCGTTTTAACTTTTCTACTTCTTCTAATATCTTCTCTGACTTCCTGCTTCGCTGTTTTCCTCTAGTATACGGCACTATACAATATGTACAAAATTTATCACATCCATACATTATATTGACCCACGCCGAAATTTTAGAATCCCTTATATACTCTAAATTCTCAACTACATTTCCTTCGATAGACTCGACTTCGATATCGGTTTTATTAATTTTGTTCATTAAAAGATTTGGAAGTTTGTGGCAGGATAAAATCTCTTCGCAGACACTAGGTTCTTGAGCCATGCATCCACATATACATATAATCAAATTGGGATTTATACTCTTCTCGTGTTTAGCACGTCCTAAAAATCCGAAAACTTTATCGTGAGCATTTTCTCTTATAGCACAAGTATTTAAAACTACTATATCGGAGCCTTCCATTTTATCGGACTCTAAAAAACCGATTCCTTCTAATAAATTCTTTATGAGTTCCGAGTCGTGAACGTTCATCTGACAACCATAAGTCTTTAAAAAATACTTTTTTCCACGAAAAAGGCTCACATCTTTTTTAATAGTCGCATCTATGTACTCTACTTCTTTTTCATTTCTTATTTTAGCTTTCTCTAAATTAGGCAATTTCATGAAACCACATCCAACTAGAGGTAATTATAACAAAATATAGATTAAAAGTATACACTTATTCTAGGTTATGCTTCTTCTTTAATAACTCCAAATCTCTTTTAACTCTACATCGTAATATCTCATTTTAACATCGCTTTTAATAGCCACACTATTAGACCTCACTACTATTTCGCTATCTTTATCGAAAACACGAGACTTTTTGGTGATAACATTATATAGTAAATAACTCTTTTTGGTATATCCGTTTTCTTCAAAAAGGGTAAAAATTAAAAAACTGGAATTTAACTGTTCTGAAACGGTCGTCGTCAAAAATTCTTCTATCATCTCATCTTTTCTTGCATCGTATAGATATGTCTTCCCAAACTTTTCTAAAATGGCGAGATGCTCATTCATGTTTTCGCTTATGTATTTATAGAGACTATTACTCAAGAATTTTATCGAATCGTAATCCTCTAACAAGGTTTTCTTCTTATTTTTGAGATTGAATTTTTCGTTTTTAGATAACGAATATCCATATGTTTTTCTATTAAACTCGTCTTTATCGTATACTTCGACGTAGTTTTTTAAATACTCATTTTTTTTAGCATTGTAATAGACATGCCTTTCCTTTTTCTCTTTTTCTTTATATTTTTCTCCATAGTCTATTTTCAAAATGTCGTCTTTAAAGCTTTCGACTTCTATAAAATATATGTTCTCATCTTCGATTTCAGCGACAACCTTATTATCTTTTATATAAATCCATTTTAAAGTCTTAAAATTGTTTTCTCTACTTATTACTCTAAAGATGTTGTCATCTTCCCTTTGAATATATTCGTTCTTAGGGTCTTCTAATGAATAGAGTTCTTTTCCCGTTTCCAAGTTTACGATGATTTCTCTTTCTTCAAAATTGGAAAGAGCCGCATAAGTGCTATCTTCTATATTGCGAGAATCTGATATATTGATAGTTATATAGTCTTCTTCCCAAGAAAAAACCTTTTTGCCTAGATAGTTTATAATGCCGGATTCGTTTTTTTCATTCAACATGTATTCAAAATATCCGTTATTAGAGTATTTTAAAATTCCGTCTTCCTTCCAAATCTCTTTTAGCTCTTTAGAATAAAGAGCATTATCTATTAACCACACTCCGTATTCGTGATAATATGTTGGCTTATTTTGACTCTTTAATTTATCGATTACCTCTCCTTTTTTGTTTACCAAAGAGAATACATCCTCATCGCTATCGATTTGTACTGCTGCATAGTCGAAGAAAAAATCTCCTGCCCACTTGAAATCTTTGTCGATTAACTTATTCCCTTCTCTATCGACGTAGCCAAAAACGTCTTTGCCTACGAGAACAGGAATTAACTTTTCTGGGTCGTATAAAGCGATTAAGTTTTCATCCTTCTTATCCGCCTTAAAAACTTGGTATAAAACGGTAGCCAATATAGCTAAAAAAAGACAAACCCCTACCAAAAATGCCTTTTTATTCCTTTTTATAACTCTAATAATGAATTTTATCATTTATCTTCAAATACTCCTATCTAAACCCTTCTATTCGTACTTATAAGTTCTAATCTATATGCCAATTGTTTTACTCTTTCTATAATTCTTCTCGCCTTAACTTTCTCTACTCCGTTTTTAGTACTGCTCAAATGAGCTTCGAGTTCTTCTATCGTCAAATTGGATGAAAAGAAAGTGGGTAGTGATGCATCCATTCTATATTGCAAAATAGTTCCTAATATTTCATCCCTTGCCCAAGGCGTCACCGATTCTGCTCCGATGTCGTCTAAAAACAAGATGCTTACTCTTTTTAATTTATCAATCCTTTTAGCAAAATCGGTTTCAAAAGAATCCTTAAGACTCCGAAGCAATTCTGGATAATATACGACGCTTATATCGACGGCCTTTTTGGCGAGTTCGTTTAACATAGCACATAAAAGATATGTCTTCCCAGAACCGAATGACCCATGCAAATAAAGTCCTTTTTGATGAGGATTTTCTTCGTATGTATCGTAAAAGTTTTTAAGCCACTTTATGACTTCGACCCTTTTGGCATCGTCCAATTTTATTTCGCTCATGGAAGCGAGCTTTAAGCTTTCGGGCATTTCGTAATAATTGCAAGTCAATCTTTCTTTTTCTAATGCAATCCGTTTATATTTACAAGCGACATAATCGAAAGAAAGACGATTGTTTTTCACTTTAGGATAGTAGACAAATCCAGATACTTTATTTTTACACATGTGTAGACTCTTACAACTTTTACAATTCATGAGTTCTCTTGCCGTTTCTTCAATCTTGCTAGTATGCTTCATGATTTCGCCGTCATCCAAGTCGATTTTAGAAACTATATTAGAAAAAGACTCGTTCTTCATGGCTTCTTCATATTTTTTTTTAAGAAGGTTCTTATCTACTTTACCGAATTTTTTTGCATCGATTTCCATATCATCTAAACTCCTTTAACATGGTTTCTAGCTCTTTTTTATCATCTTCACTAATCTCACTTACCTTTTGAGTTTCGTTAAACCAAATAGGCGTTTTATCTTCCTTCTTAGGCGAAACTTTAGTAGCAAAGACTTTAGTTTTATTCTTTTTATGTTCTTTTTCGGCGGTTCTCATCGCTTTATCGGCCGTTTCTATATTTAGTCTCTTCCATTGACCGGCAATCGTTTCGACATACCCTTGAGTGAGCTTATTATCATTGCTCTTTAAGACGTAATCTATAAGTACGTTTATCACACTCGGTTTTAACTCTAAATCGATCGCCAAATATTCTAAGAGTTTCAAATCTCTATTCGTCGGTTCTGTGCCGTGATATTTACTCCTCAAAAAGTCATAAGGAGAAGTGTTTTCAAAAATATAGAGCATTTTCCCACGATTGGACATATCGCCTTCTGGACTTTTTAAGTGTTCAGGCTGGGTTCTATATATTAAAGTAGGAAGTGAACCGCTATTGTTAAATTGATAATATTTTCTAGCATTGAGCCTCAAACTCTCTTTATCTATAACGCCATTTTCGTTTATGACCATGCGAAGTAATTCGCACATCTTCAAAGTATCCAAATTGTACACGAACGCAAGAGAGTTGATAAGAGCACGGGTCCTTTTATTAAAAGTTTTCTCGCTAACTAAATCTTTAGGAAGCGAACTCAAAAGAAGAGCAAAATCGATATAGCTTTCATCGATTACTGGACCGATAGTCTCAGTTTTTTCTATTTCCACTTCTGTATTGAGACTGCTTGCACTAATCGACTTGAAATTGATATCTAAAGAAGAGGTAATCTCTTCGTAATCCTTTGGAATACTTGCTTGTTTTTTATAGTACTTCAATAAACTGTTATATTCGCTACTTCCGATGTTATTATATAAGACGACGCTAAAAATCGGGTGGTTAAAGAATTCGTATGGGGAAAGTGGACTATATATTTCATAATAGTAATCGTTTACTTCGCCCTCTTTAAAAAAAGTTCTGAGTAATCCTAAAGACTCTAATGACCTTCGAGCAGCCGTTACGGGTTCGAGACCTAGCTTCAAAGTCGTCATCAAATGATGATGATTAAATTTTCCGCCGTCAAAACTCCTTTCCAAGTCTTGCCACAAAGTGAAATAAAGACTTACAGCATTCGACCCGATTATTGGTTCATATAGACTGATGATCACTTTTCTTTCGTATTCGGTGAGAATGGTCCTATTTATGACAGTATAGGTATCAGCTGGTAAGATAGTCTTAGGTTCCATTTTATCACCGCCTATAATTATTTTATATTAAAACAGATGAAAAGACAAGAAATAAGAGGGTAAAATCAAAAAAAGAAGCACTATGTTAAATAGGGCTTCATACTTAATCAATCGCCTGTTACTATATTATGTACTAAAATTTTACTATCTGTTACAAAATAGTTGTGATTATTTTTTACTTCAAAATTATAAACGTCAAATTTTTCGTTCCCACAAGTATATTGCTTATTCTAAACTTGTTTTCTTGATCATCTTGGACAAAGTCTCCTACATTGAATTTTCCAATTTCCTTCCATACTTTATTTACTGGATCATATACAAGATGATCTTTCGTTATATGCATTTGCGTACCATTTTCTAAATATATGTCATGAATTGAATTAAAGCTATGCTTTATCGAATAAACTACTTCATCAACTTCTATTTTTTTTGTAGCTTCATTATATGAGTATACCGATGTCCCTTCTTTAATATCTTGTATTTTTATAAATCCACTTGGAGTATAAATAAGTGTATCAGCTAAAAAGCATCCTCCTTGCCATACGGCATATAATGTGTGAACAGATGGATTCGTTACAATTGTATCCTTTGTAACTTGTTCATACGATCCATTAGTATGAATTGTTGAACTCCAAGTATTAAAATTATATATACCTGTGGTTATAAGTTCACCAAATCGATTATATGGAATTATCAAATTATTACCATAATGTTGATTCAATTCTACATATATAGTTTTTGTTTTTATTGTACCTTCAGCATCAAAAGATCCTTCTCCAGCATCTAAAGTCACCATAACCGAAGTCCTTTTCCAATGGGCAAAAAGAGTTATATTAGAGCTTAATTTGACTGTATTACTAGCTGTTACTTGTTCTCCAGCAGCCGAATCTGTAAACCAGCCGAGAAAGTCATAGCCAAAGTATTCTGGTGTTGGTAATTCTCCATATGTGGCGTCATAATATACTGTTTTGCTCTCTTTGCTGACTGTACCGCCATTCGGATTAAAAGTTATGCTGTAAAGTTTAGGAGTATAATTTGCTGTTGCCGTCGCATCGCTTGCATTCATAGTGATAGTTCTTTCATTTATAGTCCCACCCGTTACTGTCCAATTTGTAAAATTATAGCCTTCTTTAATAGGATTTGCTAGTTCTTTCGTCTCTTCATAATATAATGTTTCTTCAGTGACACCGACATATGTTCCTCCATTTGGATTAATAGTTAAACTATATCTGTTTCTATTGTAGTTATACTCGACTTTATTTTTTACTGGAGGATATTCATTCTCCACTTGGATTGTAAGTGATTTTAAAGTTGGACTAGTAAATCCTTGATATGTTTTTGGATTAGGATTTATTGTACTTCCAAAAGCACTTTCTCTTTCATCCGTATCTGCACTTATCAATGTATAGCCTTTTCCATCTAAGTTCATTTTGCTATGATAAACTATATATTTGTAATTGTTAATTGTATATGTAGGCGTTACTGTAATATCATTTTCACTTGTTATTTGTAAAGTATTGTCTTTTATTATTCCACCCGTTGTATTCCAACCAGTGAATGTAAATCCTTCTTTTTCTTTTGGCATTCCTAAATCGATTATCGTATCGAAATCGACTTCTCTTTGTTCTCCATCAATCGTTACACGTATTTTCTTTGGTGTCCATTTTGCTGTTAATATTGTGTCTGAAATTCCCATACTAAATGTTTTATTGTTGAGTTCATATGATACTCCATTTATATCCCAACCAGTAAAATCATATCCCACTCTTTCAGGATTAGGTATTTCCATAGTTTCATTATTTTTTAATTTATATTCTTGAACCCCTGTGAAACTGTTCCACATTCCTTCATTTGGGTCTATGGAAAGATTATAATATCTATATTTTCGAGATTGTCCAATATCGAATTTAGTACTAAAAACGGCATTTAAATCTTGAATTTGGTCTATATCCAGTAAATCGTTTAAAGTTATGTCTAAATTATAGTAATATATGCTATTGGCTGGTACAGATATCTCACTTGCTAATGGTCTTTTAACTGCTACTTCGGATGTGGGAATATTACTTTTAGATATTATTTCAGTATATTCTCCCTCTTCTTCTTCGCTATAAGATAGTTTGTAAGATAGACTTTTATCTAAATACGTATTTATGAGATTTTCCAATCTAAACTTAAAGACGTTTCCAATGATCCTGTATTTTCTATTATGAATTTTTTTGTAACTGTTTAACCTAATGTTAAACTCGTATTTATTCCATTGTCTCCATCTTGAAATCTTAAGGCCATACTTCCTGCACTCAAATCTGCTGTCTGTTTTATAGTCTTTTCTGGACGAACATATATATATGCATATGCACCTATAATACTTACAAAAATAATAGTAATCATACATAGCAGTAATCCTATCTTTTGTCCTTTACTAAATTTTTGCATATCTAATATGTTGCTCCTTCCTTTAACTCAACCATTATTGATGGTTCTACATTAATTAAATAATAACTCCAATAAAGACCATTGTTAATGGTCTTTTTCAAATATTTAAACTTCTTAATGATAATATCACATGGAGGTATAATAATTATGGAATTTAAAGCAAATGATTACGATGCAAATGAGATATTAAAATTTATAAGACAATCTACAGGCAAAACTCAAGACACATTTAGCAAGGAAATCGGAAAATCAAAAAATTGGGTTAAAAATAATGAACAAGGCATAAACAGATACTTTTTTGATGACCTTTTAAAAATTGCTAAAAAATACAAAATAGAAATTATTATTCGAAAAAAGTAAAAAAGTTTTTCAAATATTAATGTTTTTAATAAAAAGGAAGCTATTTAGCTTCCTCTTGTGCTCTCGTTTCTCTTATAACGGTTATTTTAATCGTACCAGGATATTGCATTTCTTCTTCGATTTTGCCTTTTAAATCACGAGCGATTTTAAAGCTATTTAAATCGTCTATGACGTCTGGTTTAACCATGACACGAAGCTCACGACCTGCTTGAAGGGCATAAGACTTTTCTACGCCTTCAAAAGAATTTCCGATAGCTTCTAGTTGTTCTAACCTTTGAATGTAGTTTTCAAACGAGTCGTTTCTAGCTCCCGGTCTTGCAGCACTCAAAGTATCGGCGATTTGCACTAACCACGAAATAACGCTCGTAGGCTCTGCATCTCCATGATGTGACATGATAGCATTCAACACGGCCTCTTCCTCGTGGAATTTCTTTGCGATATTCGCTCCTATTTCGACGTGACTTCCTTCGATTTCGAAATCGATAGATTTACCTATATCGTGTAAAAGACCAGCTCGCTTAGCGATATTTACATTCTCGTTTAATTCGCTTGCCATTAGAGCACATAACCTTGCTACTTCGATAGAATGAGTTAGTGCATTTTGGCCATAGCTCGTCCTAAAATGTAATTTACCTATTAATGTGACGAGTTCTGGATCTATTCTAGTAAGTCCCAATTCTTGAATAGTTTCATTTCCTATTTCGAGCACTCTAGCGTTCATATCCTTGCATACTTTATCGTACACTTCTTCTATGCGGGCTGGATGAATTCTGCCATCCTTGATTAATGTCTCGATTGTAATGCGAGCGATTTCCCTTCTAAATGGATCGAATGAAGAAATCACTATCGCTTCTGGCGTATCATCGATTATCAAATCGACTCCTGTTACAGCTTCAATCGTTCTAATATTCCTTCCTTCTCTACCTATTAGACGACCCTTCATATCGTCGCTTGGAAGAGTAATCGTCGAAACTGTCTGCTCGGTAGCGACATCGTTAGAATATTTTTGCATCGATTCTACTAAGATGTTTTTAGCCTTTTTATCGGCTTCCAATTTAGCGTTTTGTTCTCTTTCTCTTATCATGTCAGATATCTCTTTGGACATAGATGACTCGACTCGCTCTAAAATGAGTTCACGAGCTTTTTCTTTAGAAAACTTAGAAATACTCTCTAATTTTTCCATTTCACTTTTAAGCATTTCATCCATTTTTGCTTCTTTTTCTTGGATTTTGCTTTGCATTAAAGTTAAATTGTTGTTTTTTTCTTCTAAAGCATTATCTCTTTTTTGAAGAAGTTCTTCTCTTTTATCTAAAGACTTTTCTCTATCTAAAAGTCGATTTTCACTTTGGAGTAAATCACTTTTCTTTTCTTTGATTTCCCTATCAGCTTCCAACTTTAATTTATGAGATTCTTCTTTTAATTCTAAAAGAGTATCTCTTCTGTGCTTATCGGCTTCCCTTTTGGCATCCTGAATGATTTTTTCAGCTTTTTTGCCTGCACCAAAACCGGTTATCGTGATAATTATAAATGCGATAACTATACCGATTATCAACCCAATAATGAGAAACAATATGGAGCTTGTTGTAATTTCCATATTTTCCTTCACTTTCTATTTTCGTAAAAATTGATTAAATCTCTACAACTCAATTATAATTTATTTTTAAGTATAAATCAAGACTAGAAATGTTGTCTATATTATGCGTACTAGAGAATTTTTTTGGTATAAAATTTTTACTTCATTTTCTTGCTTCCGCTAGAAAAATCGACTTCGTAATCCGTAATTCTATCGTTTTTAACCAAAAAATCTATTGCTCTTTCTATTGGATTATCGCTCATCTTCTTGTTATTTAGCATGAACATTTTTAAAACAGCACATCTTTTCATTCTAGGGTCATAATCGGAAACTTTTATAAAAATAGTAGCATCCTTTTTTTTATAAAATTCGTTCAACTTTTTGAGTTCTTCTAATTCTTTAGATGTTATATAAGCTGGTATAGCGATGAAAACTTCTAGTTCACCTCTTTGGACATATGAACATAATATGAAGTCCTCACCTTCTTTAAAAGTTTTTTCTAAATCGTCTATGACGTCTTCGCTTGCTAAGTCGCTTTCCTCTCCGAGATTATATAATTTCCTTAGAACTAATAGCATAATCTCTTGATGATAATGTATATAATCGTGCTCTGGTAGTGCGTGAATAATAGAAGACGGAGTGATAAGCGATATAGCAATCGCTTCTCCAAAAGCATCAGCTTTTCTTTTTAAGAAAGGCCAAATCTCTTGTACCGTTTTTCCTTCGATTAATTTGCAAGAAGGCAAAATGTCTAAAGATTCTATTAAATGGTCGAAAATTTTTAGAAATCTTTCTCGATATTCTTCTTTTCTAAAATCTGCAATTGGAGTGCCAATTTTCTTTTCTATCCGATTAAACATCACATCGAGATTTTCTTGAGAAATCGTCCAAAGACTGTCCCTTAATAGATTGGGATATTGTATATCGAAGTCTTCTAGGATTTCTTGTTCGTTAATCTCGATGCTTGATTGCTCTTTTACGCTTAGAGCAAAGTTAGCTAGACAGGGATGAGAACACGTAAACATCTCATTGTCAAAATTTGGTACTAAATCGAAGTCGCCATTATCGCTTTCGACAATCTGCCAATTTCTATAGTGTCTGTCGGTCTGGTAGGTAAGAATATCTACTAATAACATGCTAACGAGTTTTTTCATGACTATTTTTATACAATCGTTAAAATTCGCATTGCTTCCATAACGAGATTTTAAAGCAATATATATGTTTTCTATAGAATTATATTTTAATCGATTATCTTGCACTTCACTTATTAATCCTGCTGCTTCTAAAATCTCTTTGCCGTCGATATACTTGCAATTCTTTTGCCTATAGTCTTTTGAAATGAGTCCTTTATAGTTGCCGACCCTAGCTAAATCACATTCGATAAAATCGATTTTTAGACATCTACAGATTTCTTCATATAATAGTTCGTTAAAAAGACGGTGAACATGTGTATGTTTAAAATAGTAGTATTCACCTTTATAATAAAATCGAAAAACTAACTTTTCGTCGATTAACTTCACAATAGCTACGTCGCTTTCTCTAGCGAGAAATTTAGGTAATCTCACATTATCAAAAGTTATATCTTTTGGCATAGCAAAAACGTCATCTAATACGATAAATCCCTCTTCTCTTTGCACTTAAAAACCCCATTTCTAGTGGGGCTTATATTAACACTAAATCGATGTGCTGTCAATTTATTATGACTTTAATCCATAATTACATTAGTATATATCTCTGTAACATCTTCGACGTCGTCTAACATTTTATAAAGTTTATTAAATATTTCTAAATCTTCTCCTTCTAAAGTGATTTTCTCTTTAGGATACATACCGATTTCATCTATTTCGAGTTCGACATCGGGAAAGTTTGCTTCGATGACGTCTTTAACTTTTGATGCATCCTTTGCATCGGCTGAGACGACTAATAATCCATCTTCATTTTCCAAATCGTGAATTTCTATTCCCGCATCCAAAAGCTTTTCAAAGAGTTCTTCTTCTTTATCACTTTTGATACCTATTATGGCTAAATGGTCGTAGTTATATGTGACCGAATTTGTTACACCTAAACTCTTATGGACTTTATTGAAAGCTGCTCTTACTTCTCCGACTGTTCTATTTACATTATCGGTAAGCGTCTTAATTACTAGAGTACTAGCACCAGGTCCAAATCCTTCATAAACGACTTCTTTATAATCTTCTTGCCCAGCGCCCTTTGCTTTGGCAATAGCTCGGTCGATTATGTCATTTGGAACTTGTTGCTTTTTGGCTTTAGCGACAATTCGTTTTAATTCGACATTTCCTTCTAATTCGACCCCGCCTCTTTTACATGCGAGATATATCTCTTTAGCAAAAGTGGTATATACTTTTCCTCTTGCTGCCCCGTTTTTTTGAATACTAGCTTTTCTTACTTCAAATGCTCTACCCATATAAACCTTCCTTTTTTTAATTCCATATAATTATATAATCATTAATCCCATTTTACAAGTACTTATTCTAAATAAAAAAGGACTTATAATCCTTGGATATTTAAAGACCTATTTACTATTTCTCTATCTAAGACTAAATATTCTGAAGTTTTAATAGGGCTTTTAAAAATATATTTACTGGCAATATATATTATAGTAGCTTGTGGACTTTTGCTATTTAAAACTGAGCGCTCCTTATCGGATAAACAATATTTAAAAATAAATGCAGCCTCGGCTCTTAAGTCTATGTTTTTAAAAGCTTTATTCGTATATTCTTTATAATCTTTTGGACCATAGTCTTTATCGACATAACCGATCTTGACTTTGAACTCTCCCAATGGAAGTGCTAGATATTCTATCAAAATTTTTATGATTTTTCTTATGTAGTCCTCGGAGATACCTAGTTCTCTTGAGACATTGCTAATAGACCCTGCCGTATGACCATATAATCCTAGATATTTTACCATTATCAACCTCGACGCCGTATTTAAAAGTGCCAACTTTTCAAATAACTGATAACCATTTTCTTCATCGGCCTCAAAGATTTGGGCTTTCGAAGTTCCAATTCTCCTAGCTGTTTCCAAATCTATATATTGTGTTATATATAAAAATCTACTGTACTGCATTTTACTTTGAGAAATTTTTTTGATAAATGAATCGAATGGAAGAAAAAAGCTTTCTTCGATATCGCTGAACAAATCGCTTCGTTTATCAACTTTTACCACTTTTTCTTGAACCATATTTTTAAAAGTAGTCTTATTGGCATTTGATAAAATGTATAGTTTATGACCGAATGCTGGGTCGTTTAAATAAATGGCTGCTTTCGGATATCTTCTAAAATAAGTGCTTGCAAACTTAGGAAAAGGTAATTTGACTAAAGCGACTAAAGGTGTAAAAATACCATTTCTCAAATCTTTTAAAATTCTCAATCTTTCGTCTTTACTTAATATAGCACACTTTTCATTCCATTCTGGTATTCCATATAATCTAAACATATAAAGTGCATTTTTATTTTCGCTTAACATAAACTCGTTCCTCCATTTGCCCCAAAGTTATCGACAAATTCGACCATTTTTTGAACTTGACTACTATCCGCTACTAAACATTCCATAGTCTTTTTTGCATCCATAAACATATATTTGTAAGCTATATA
>CANDHX010000019.1 GCA_947384645.1 uncultured Mycoplasmatota bacterium
AAATTCCTATAGTATCTACTCCAAAAGGTATAATTATTGTTGGAGTTTGAGTTCTAGGCGCCTGATTTTTTATATATTCTTTTCCACAAGATTGTAAATCATCAAAAGTTATATTTTTTTTGTTTATTAATAACATTACATTGTATCTTTGAAATATCGGTTCAATTATTCTCATTATTACACCTCAAGAATGTATAATAATATAAGTTATTTAAAAATGCAATAACTACTTAATCAATATTATTTAAATAAAAGTGAAAAAGTTTACTGCTTCATTTGGTATTTTATAATCTTTTGCCTTTCAGTTATGTATCTTTGAAGATTTATTTTTATGAATGCCATCTCTTTTAGTATTTCTAATCTATATCTAGTGAATTCGTCAAAGTTATCTCAATTGTTACTTTGGTACCAGGATAATCAAGTGTTAAGCGAGGTAATCGGTAGAGGTCCATTGTCATTTTTTTCGTGAGCTTTTAGAAATTTAATCCATTTTTCTAAAATTTCTTTTAAACTATCTATGATTTCTTTTTTATTATCTTTATCAATTTTTTCGTTTTTTAATTGAGTTATTATGTCTTGAAGCATAGAAGTTAGTACATTTTGATAATCGTTTTCTTCATATTTTAGTATATTTAAACATCTTTCTAGTTCTTCTAATAATAGATTCTTGTTGATAGTAAATAAGTCTAAAGATAATATTACATTCAATATACCTTTTATTCTTTTTCTCAATTCTAGCTCGACTTCATCTGGAGTAAGTTCGTCTATTATAATTGGTATTTGTTTTTGCAACTCTTTTAGCATAATTAAAATTCGTTGTTTAGTTGTTGCGTCTAGTCTTTTTATAAAATCTTTGATATTAAGGATAGAAAACGAAATGTCATCAAAAGTTTCTCCTAAAAATGAATTCATAAATTTTTCTAGTAATTGACTTTTTACATATGTTTCTTCTATTTTTTCGTTTAGGCTTTTAGGTGTTAATGAGTGATTTAGTATATTATCTTTATCAATACCTGTCAATTCATCTAAATTAAAATGTGAAAATTCTTCGATTATTGTCATTAGTTTGTCTAAGAATAAATTTACTCCATATTTTTCTTTTACGTATCTAATATAGTGCAGCTTATCTTCTATAGTTATTTGCGTTGTATGAAATTCTCGATCTTGAGGTATATATGGCTCGGTTAGAATTTTTTTATATTCTTCTATTTTAGCAGAGTCCGTTTTGCTATTGCAATTTAGTCTATATAAAAGCATCTCTAAATTTGATAGTAGTTTTGATTTCAATGTAATAGGAGAAGTATAGTCTATTTGTAATTCGACACTTTTAGTTTCTAGTAATACCGGTTTTATGTCGCATAAGGTTTTTATATATTCTTTCAACAATGAGTCGATATATGATGTTATTTTTTGCTTTGCATCATCTGGTAATTTATCTAAAGCTTTTTCGAGTTGTTCTAAAATTTTTTCGATATCTTCATCTTCTATTTGAATAGGCAATTCTTTTTCCTTCGATTGTTCTTGTTCTTCGTAAAATTTTTGATAAGATACTTTAATCTTTCTTTTTGTTTTTAAATAATACTTTAATTCTAGATATTTACATGTCGCTTTAGACAAGTGTAATGGTTTAGAGTCTTCAGTATCTGCAAAAATTACTCTAGACATTTTTACAGAGATATTTTTTAATATATTGTACATATCTAGTGCGTTTCCATCATCATTTATTATCGTTAAAGAACTTATACTAGGCATCATATCTTCTGAACTTTGAAAAATGCCTATAGTGGATGAGTAGATTACGAGTCTTTTTACATAACCTGAAAAGGGTTTTCTTCCTAGTTTTTTTATGCTTGGAGACATTACTACTTTTTCTAATTCGTTTTTATAAAAAGCATAATTTTCAATTTCTTCTATATTTGGCGGAAGAGATATACTGTTAAATCGTTTAGTCTCAAAAGCACATTCCTTAATTATTCTCAATGAATTCGGAAAAGTTACATTTTGTATATCCTTTTGTAAAAAGCTGCAGTGATTTATTACTTCTACTCCTTCAGGAATTTGAATATCAGTATCCTGTTCTAGATAAGCATATAATATTCCGTTTTTTATTATCCATGTTTGGTCATTAATGTTTAATTTTGTAACTGCTTTATATTCAAATGTTGTGTTTTTAAAAAGATTTTGTAATTTGTCAAGTTCCCAGTAATCTAATGGCATATTTGTTATTATAATTTTTGTTAGGTCTTTTAATCCCTGATTATAAAGGTCTTTTAATATACTGAAAGCTTTTCCACTATTTTCGATTGTCAATTCTTCTATGGGACATCCATTACCCCAACCAAATTTAGTAAAAAAGTTGTCACTATGGTCTTTAGTATCGCACATTGTAAGTTTTTTTAAATTGCTTGTTGAAAACGCTTCTTCTCCTATTTGGATGTGACGTGGTAGTATGAGTTCTTCTATTTTAGTGTTATAAAAAGCTCGGCTTCCTATAACTATGTCGTCTGGTAAATATACTTCTTCGACATCTTGGAGTGCAAAAGCATAAGGAAATATCCTTTTGACAGAGAAAGGAATTATGACTCTTATGCCGTCTATTTCTTCAAATTTTTCAAACTTAAACTCTTGTATCATATCGATGTTGGAAGGAACTATAATGGTCTTTGTTTTATATTTTTTTCCCATTAAAATTATATGTTTTTTTTCATCTTCGTATATATTCCAATCTTGTCCCATTAAATAACTCCCCTTTTTTGTGCCTGTATGATAGCATATGGTTTTTATTTTTGCAAGTTTTACCAGAGAATTAGAAAATAAAATTTTGCTATTTATTATAATCCCTTTTTTTAAAATGCATAAATTTGTTGGCTACTTGTTTGCTATCACCTTAGGTATATCATTAAAAATGCAAAAACCCCATAAACACGGAGTTTATGAGGTATAAAAGAAAACGATTTACTATCTCTTTGAGAATTGAGGAGCACGTCTTGCTTTCTTTAGTCCAGGTTTTTTACGTTCTTTTATTCTAGAATCTCTAGTAGTGAAACCTTCGGTTTTAAGAATTTTACGATAAGAATCTTCTCTTGTTTGGTCTGTTTCAGCGTCGTATGCTAATAGACATCTCGTAATACCTAATCTTATAGCTCCAGTTTGACCAGAAAATCCGCCACCTTTAACTGTAACATCTATATCAAAAGTGTTTTCATTATCGGTAAGAACTAATGGTTGTTTTAAATCCATTACCAATGTAGCAAATGGCATGTACTCGTTGACATCTACTCCATTTACTATAATTTTTCCAGTACCAGAAGTCATTCTTACTTGTGCAGTAGAACGTTTTCTGCGACCAGTTGCAGTAATTACTTTTTTATTCATAATCGTTCACCTCTAACGTACGCTTATTTTTTCTGGTTTTTGTGCTTGTTGTTCGTGTTCGCTATCTCTATAGACGAATAACTTCTTACCCATAGCACGACCGAGTCTTCCGTGTGGAAGCATACCTTTAATTGCTCTTTCTACCATTTCTTCTGGATATTTTTCAATCATCTCTTTTGCAGTTCTTTCTCTTAATCCACCTGGAAAACCGCTGTGATTGTAATACATCTTATCTTCAAGTTTTTTTCCAGTTAGCTTGATTTTAGATGCGTTAATGACTATTACGTAGTCGCCTGTATCGACGTGTGGAGTATATGTTACTTTATGTTTTCCTCTTAATATAGTTGCTGCTTTAGTAGCGAGACGTCCTAAAGTCTCTCCTTCCGCATCGATTAAGTACCATTTACGTTCGACATTTTCTTTTTTTTGCATAAATGTTTCCATATTATATTATCCTTTCACTGATTTCCTTCTTTTTCGACTTCCCACATCGAAAAAGATGAGATCAAATAAAATGTACCGTTTAAAATTATAAGTAAAATAAAGGGAAAAGTCAACATTATTTATATGTTTTTTGCTTTTTAAGACAGGTTTATTCTTTTTTGAGGTTCGATGCTGTGATTTAGATAGAATTCTTCCATATCTTCAAGAGTGGCCCTATGAGGACAACTATCTCTTACTATAATATTTAACAAAGGGAATCTTTCAGTCAATTTTTTAAAGTTGATAAACTTATTATCTCCCGTTTTTAAACATTCAAAGCTCATATTTTCTTTTCTTTTCTTTATGTAGTCGATATTCTTTTTGTATAATGAAGACAAGTATTCATAAAAAGCATCATCTATTTGTTCAAATGTGTCTTTTAGTTCTAGAGGGAAAGTGTGGTCTATCCCCTGATCATCGATGATGATTTCTTCTATATATTCTGCAATCATTGCTCTAATAAAATCATATAAATATAATGCTTCGTCTAGGTTGAGGTCTTTATATATTCCTAGTTGTACAGATAAGCCATCTAATGCAAGTCTATAAATGTCGACTATGTAGGAGTAACCTACTTCGGATTTTGTATTTTGGCTTGCCAGTTCAAACGATTCTAATATGCGGAATATTCTTTTATAATCATAAATTGTTCCTAAATCCGAAAGTCCTCCTCTTTCTATTTGTGCATGAACTGTATGCTCATCTGTAACGTCGAGTTCAAAGAAAGAAAACAGTTTTTTAAAATCGTTACTTAGAATGGCATCATAATAGTCATCTATACATGCTTCTTCGTTGAAAGCTTGAGTCAATAAAATCAGAGCTTCCTCTTCTGGGTATTGATGTAAGTTACCAATGTGGTCGTATGCATTATTTCTACGGTTATATATTTCTGTTACTGCTGTTTGTTTAGTTAAATTTGGAAAGATTTCTCTTATTGAAGTGTTACTTGGACGACAGTCACATAAAGATATTCTAGCATTATTGAGTGCGATTTCATAAGCGAGTCTTAGTCTTTCCTCTAGTGTTTCACATTTTTCATATATGCTAAAGTAACCAATTTTTAAACTATTTAAACTTGCTATATCTATACAGAATGTATTATCTTCAATGTAATACTTTGTGGTAGATGTTCTTATGTAAGGAACAGTTTCTGCTTCTGTTATTTTTAAACTTTTTATCTTACAAATATCTTCGACTGTTATGTGACCATAGGCAAATACGCTTTCTAAAGCCTCTCTTAGAGCTTCAATTTTAAGTTTTCTATTCTTATCTTCTTTGAAAAAATCATCATTTCGACCTTTGGTGTTCTCTACAATACAATTTAAAACAGTTTCTAAATCTTCTTCGCCATTTTTGCATGAAGTTGCACGAGTTGTAATAATCTCTGCAATTTTTGCATTTGTTCTATATAAATCGTTTTCATTATATGGAATAAATGTCTCTTCTAGAGATTTAGAAAACTCAAAAAATTCGTCCATATCTTTTGATTTAGGATATTCGCCTACGTTGTTAGATATTATTAAAGACAATATGAGCATGGTAGAGATAAGTCCTCTTCTAATGTTTTTATACATCAAAGTTTTCCCCCTTTTTTGTATTATTGTATTATATTGAAAAAAGACTACATGTCAAGTCTTTTTAAGCAGTTTTGGTACTTGCACTTTTGGAATCTATTTTTTGAGCGTTGAAGAAATCGATGTCAAGTGTGCTTGCAAAGTGATTCACTTCTATAGTATGAATTAGCGGGAACCTTGTTAGCAATTTGGTTGCATCTATATTTTCTACACTGTTTGAACATAAGTCATCTAGAGTTGCGTATGCTAATCTTTCTCTTAACTCTAGATATTCTTCTTGTGTCATATCGTAATATTTAATGATGAAATTTTGGAATGCTTCTTCTATCTTCTTAGCATTTTCAGTGAAACTTTGACTATAAGCAAGTTCTTTAAGGTCTATTTTACCGTCTTTAGAGACAGGTGATTTAGCTTCTTTTATGATGTGAATGCTTAGAAAGTCGAATAAATAGATGGCTTCTTCTTTTGTATAGTCTTTTTTATATATGTTTGTAACTAGGTCAGAAGTTGCTTGTTTATATATTTTTTGGAGGGCGTAAGTTCCACTATTTTTGTATGCCTCACTCATGTAGTCTTCTATCAAATCGTATTTTTTACTGTCGTAACTTTTAGCAGCGAAGAAGATATTTGTGCTAATGAAATGACCATATAGAGAATCGACAAGTTTTAAGAATTCTCTTGAACCGTTTCTACCATTTTGTTCTTTATTTAAATCGAAGAACTCAAGAAGTTTGGATATGTCGGTGTCTAGAAATGCATTGTGATAATCTTCTAGTGTTCTTCCTTCTTTGAAACAAGAATATAGTAGTAAAATACTTTCCATTTTACGTTCTTCTACATACGCATATGCGGACGAGCTTTTATCCATTTCTGCGAATTCCTTTGTATTTTTAATATTAGATTCATAGGCTGCTTGACTTAATGCGTTTAATGCTTCATTAAAAGTTGCAATGGTAAATGTTGTGTCCTCGTCTTCGATACGACAATTACAAGTAAAGCTGCGGCAAAAGTTGAGGGCTAATAATATTCTCTTTGTTAGGTAGTCATCAAATGCCCATTTTTTATCTTGTTCGTCGCTATAAAAGAAACAAGAAAAATTGTAATCTGCTAACATCATTTTATAGTTTAAATAAAGAGTATTAGTCTTTGTATCATAAAGAATTTGTTCATCTAAATCGTCATCTAAAGTTATTTTTAAGTCTTTAAGTCTACAAATGTCTTCTTCGAAGTCGTTAGTCGAATTTTTGAATATAATATCTAAAGCTTTACTTAAAGCTCCTCGGCTACTTATAGCTCTATCACGATTTAGTTCTTCACCCGCTTTATTAACGTTTGTAAAAAATAACGATTCTTGAGTTTCTTTCGAAGGTTTACTGTTTTCTAGAATTTTTTGGAATAGGATGTCAGGTGTATATACTTCTCGATTATTGCACGATTTCTCAATAGATGCTAATCTTTCAAATTCTTCATATACATCTTTTTCGCAGTCTTTCGATTCAAATATGAAAAGGCTATTTAAGATGTCTAGTGTTTCTAGACACGTGTCATAACTATCTAAAACATCTTCTTCGGTTTTCCCATTTCCTTTACCACAATCGGTTTTCCCATTTCCTTTACCACAACTAGTCAGTGTCAATGACATCGCTAGCAAAATCGCCATTAAATTTCTCGTCTTTATCATAATATTCTACCCTTTCTAGATACAATCCACCAGAAGGTGCTGGGCTATACTCGATTAGCTTTCTTTTTTCTTGTAGCATATTCTTGATAATCTCAGGTTTCACTTTATTAGCACCTATCAGTACTAAAACTTCCACTATGTTTCTTATCATGTATGTATAGAAGTGCTCTCCCTTGATTCGGATAGATATTATATTACTTTTTTTGGAAATGTCAATGTTTTCGATAGTCGTCGTATATTTGTCATGTTGTCCTATTATGAAGGCTTTAAAATCGTGTTGTCCTATTAGATATTGGCTTGCCTTTTTCATCAAATTAATATCTATATATTTATTATAATTGTAGATATAATCCTTTTTTATTGGGTCGTATTCGCTTGTCAATATTTTATAGATATATGTTTTGGATTTAACAGAAAATCTAGCGTGAAAGTTTTCGTCCTTAGATATTTGACAATTTTTGATATAAAGATATGGCGAAGTGCTCCTATTTAAATATCCTTTTAATTTATAAGGAGTGATATCCCTTTCTAGATTAAATGAGCATACTTGTCCTATCGCATGAACTCCTTTGTCTGTTCTACCAGCCGATATTACTTGTACGGGCTTTTTTTCTAATTTTTCTAAGACTTTCTCTAGTTCTCCCTGAATAGTTCGGCCTTTTTTTAATTTTTGTAGGCCTTCAAATTTTGAGCCGTCATAGGATATTTCTATTATGAATTTACTCATTTTACACTTCTATAGATAGCTTTTAAAAGGTCGTTGACGTCTCTATAGTTGTCGAGTTTCACACCTTTTTTTCTCGCTAGTTCTACTATTTTTTTGATTTCTGTTTCGACTGGAAGTTCTAATACGTTTGTTCCTTTATATATAATTTTGCCTTTTTCTGTTACTAAAAATGAATCGACTTGTTCTAGTAAATTATCCGGTTTTGTCGTTTCATAGATAACTATTATATCGGACGATTTGATGTGTTTGCGGACTGTTTTTAAAATATTTGTCAAATCTTTATAGCAGACGCATATGTCTATATGGCTTAAGACTACTGTTTTGTATCCATTTAATATTGCTTCTATAAGGTTTACCTTTAAAAATTCGTTTGTCGAAAGGTTTTTTGCGTTTTTTTTCAATATAGTTCTATCTAGTTCTAGTTCACTTATTAAATCTTCTAACATTTTTTTATCTTTTGTTTTAAGATGTAAATACATTCCGATAGGAAGAATAGATTTAACGATAACCTTTTGTAAGTCGTAAATGTTTTCGTATAAGTAATTACCAGTTAAATCTAATAGTCCACAGATTTGACCCTTTGTAAAAATATTTTTGTCTACTTCAAAATTTGTGTATTTTATTTCCATAAGGTGTTCACCAACTTTTCATTATCTGTGATTATCTTTTTTAGGACGTCATAGTGGTTTAATTCGATGCTTAAATCGACGGCGACAGGAAGTTTAAAACCTAATCTTTTTAAGAGAGTATCGGTTTTTAGTACGGAAAGAGTGCTTCCTTCTAATATTAAAACGAAATTATCAAGGACGAATAGTTTATTTCCAAATAATGCATCATCGAGGTCTGTTGTGATATTTAGAATTGTCATTTTATTTTTTTTAACATAATTAAAGAAGGCCGTTTTTAATTTTTTAGAAAGAGGTGTTAGGATATTATCGATTGCTAAAAATTTCGGTTTTATTATTAAGTATCGGAGTATTTTTATGAGACATTCTTCTTCTTTAGATAGTTTTTGTATATCTTTTCCCAAAATTGGAGGAAGTTCAAATACTTTCAACAATTCCTCATATCTTTCTTGAAGTACTTTGATGTCCATCCTTATTTTATGAGCATATTTAGTTAATTCATCTTCAACTGTATTTTCTGTAAGTGGAGTATCAAATACGACTATGATGTCGTTTCTCAAGTCTCCTATATTATAAGACTGTATAGGTCTATCGTTATAGTAAATGCTTTCATTTGGCAATCGATGACAAAGCATTTTTAAAAGCGTCGTTTTACCAGAAGAAGGCGTACCTATTAGGGTTACTATGTCTTCTCTATTTATTTCCATATTGAAATCGCTAAATCCGTGATTTTTGTCATAAGAAAACGTCGTGTTTCTAAATTCGATTATTTTTTCCATAAGTAAACCTCAATTCGTCTATATTATAGCATGGCAAGCCTTTTTTTTCATCTATATATTAAGGAGATGTTTCTTTTATTTGTCTTTATAATTCCTTCTTCTTTTAAGTATTTCAGTTCTCTTTGCATGGCAGCTCTATCAACACTCAAGTATTCAGCTAGAGTCGTATAGGTAAAAGGGAGCTTTATCGTGCTTGAACCTTGTTCGTTTTCTAATAGATGAAAATATTCGAGTAATTTTTCTCGAGTAGTTCGCTTGTTTAAGATTTCTATTCTTTTATTTTGGGAATTAATTTTTTTTTCAAAAATATTTAACATGTTTTGTATGAGGGTGTCGTGATAATCTCGTAAAATACCTTTAAAACTCAACAATAGACTGTATTCTATAAACATTATTTTTGTTTCAGTGTTTGCAACGACGTACATTTCTTCATTTAAATAATCCTTTGAAAAATTGCCAAAAAGTTCATTTTTCTCGTATAACGATACTATGGTTCGGTTTCCGTTGTAGTCGATTCTAATAAGAGATGCTTCGCCTTCTAAAACAAATCCTATCTCACTCATATTCGATAAGTTTGATAAAATCGTCATATCTTTATGAAACGTAAGAATTCTTCCGTTTATCGCCGAGATTATATAATCTAGTTTTTCTTTTGGAATGTTTTTAAATAGTAGGACGTTTCTCATCGCACATGCTCCTCGTGACTTAGTATAGTTAATTTTTGTTGCATTTGCAATAGTTTAACTTGTTTACTTGTCAATTTTTAGTTGTTTTGATATTATTAAAGAGGTGATTTAGATGAAAATCGTTAAAAGAGACGGGCGAACTGTCGAATATGATAGAAAAAAAATAGTTAATGCAATTTTAAAGGCCAATCGAGATGTAGCTTGTGAACATGAAATAAGTTTAGAAGAGATAGAAAGCATTACTTCTTACATAGAAAATTTAGGTAAAAAGAGGATGCTTGTAGAGGATATTCAGGATATTATAGAAGTTAAACTTATGGAAATGGGTAAATACGAATTGGCTAAAGCGTATATCATTTATAGATATAAGCGTTCTGTAATTAGAAAGTCGAATACGACGGATGCCTCTATTTTAGCTCTCCTTAAAAATAAAAATTTCAATGGAGAATATTTAGTTGCTAATAGGCAACGTGATATCATGGCAGGAGAAGCTAGTAAAGATTTGGCTTATAGGTTATTGCTTCCTACAAATGTAGTCGAGGCATCTAAAAAAAATAGAATTAGATTTATGAACGTCGAATATTTTACTGAACCTGTTATCGAGAGTTGTAAAATAAAACTTTCATATATGTTTAATGAGGGGACGGTTATAAACAATATCAAAATAGAAAGTCCAAAAAGCTTTCAGTCGGCCTGTAATATATTAGTAGAGATAATAGCGTCTATCGCTAGCTGTCAAACCGGTTCAATTTTAGTCGAATTAAAAGATTTATTTTCATATTATAATCTTTCATACGAGAAAAAATATACTACTTATAAAACGTTCATGAAGTCTTCTTTATCGAACGATGAAATAAGAGCTTTGGCTAGAACTCAAACTTTTTTGGAAGTTAAATCTGGTATACAGACGTTGATTTATCAAATAAATACTATTATGATTAGTAGTGGACAAGTTCCGAGAGTACAAATTTTGGTCGATTTAGATAGCATTAGTTGTGAAGCGGATGAGAGAATTGTCTACGAATTTATAAGACAAAAAAGCGAAGGCATCATGAATGAAGAAGGAGTCTCTTTAGTAACTCGTTACCCTAAAGTAATATTATCTTATCCAGAAGAATCTTCTACTTTAGAAAAGTACGATTATATTATAGAGAAGTTATTTACATCTAAAACAGACTTTATGGTTATGGGAAAAGAAAGATATGTAAAATATCTAGAAGACAATAAACGTTTTAATCAAGGTTCAATAGCTTTGAATTTATTAAATTTGGCAATAAGTTCGAATGACGAAAATGAATTTTACCAAATGTTAAAAGATACTTTATTGGTATGTTATGAAGGTTTCTTATGTCGAAATCATAATTTGCAAGGAGTTCTTGCCGAAAAAAGTCCTATCCATTTTCGCCATGGTGGGATAGCTAGATTAGAGAAATCTTCTAAAATAGATGAATATTTAAAAAAGCCTTATTCTTATATGACTTTAGTAGTTTTCGGATTTGAAGCTGCTGTAAAAATTCTAGGAAACACTTCTAAAATCAAAAAAAATATTCGTGATATGATAGAAAGTTCGATAGAAGAATGGAATGAGAAAAGTAATTTTGATGTTGTAATTTCAAATTATTATAATGATAGCTTAGTAAGTAGTTTTCTTAAAGAGGATGAAGATGCTATAAAAAAGTATAAAAATGTCGAGTGTTTGGACAGTTTGGGGTTTATGGAAAAAGATTATTTCAGTAAAGGATTTAAATATTTTAATATCGAAGACTTAACAAGTTTAAAAAATCTTAAAATAAAAGACGACGATGTAATTTATAGACGACGTGCTTTAAAAGATACAAAATAAAAAGGCTAAGTGCCTTTTTTATTCTACTATTCTTATAATTATTTCGCCATTTTTTGAGTATAAATATTTTTCTCTTGCAAATCTGGCTATGTAAGCTGGATCTTGCAACTTGATGATATTTCCATTTAAAGTTTCTTCTTCTTCTAGAAGGGCTGTATATTTGTTTTCCAATTCTTTTTTTTCTCGATAATTTGAAAATATTTTTGGCCAGTAGTAATACATTTTATAACCAAATAAAGATAACAAACCTATAATAGTGAAAATATAAATCTTCAATCTGCGTTTTTCCTTTTTAGTTCTTTTCATATTCTACCTCTTTTGCATTATATCACTTTTTTAATTTGTTTTTCAAGGTGGTCAAGTTATATTTTATAAACTTTACACAAATTTTACTAAGTAAAATCCCTAAGATAAAAATTATTAAGAAATATATGTGTATTTGTCCATTGTTTAATTTATATAAAATGAATGTGAAAAGAAGTGTAAATAATGGAAAGAAGATGTAACATAATATGTCTTTTTTCTTTAAAAAGACTTCATGAAAAATTGTGAGAAAACATCCGTATATGAAGAATGCTAAAAAGGATATTATTTGTATATCTATTCTCATTTGAACAACTTATTAAAGATACTTGAGTCTTTAGACTTTTCCGCACCGTCTAAATAGGTAAGAGCATTTATGTGTCCTTTTATAGAGACATTGCCTTCTAGCGTATCTAGTTTTATCATTTCGAGGCCTTCACCTTTTATGAGCATTGCACCGAGATTTGTATTCAATAGGAATTCTTCGTTATCAAAACTCTCTATTTTTTTAACCCCTGTAATAACTATACTTTTGCGTTCGTTTAGACTTACAATGTGATTTACTCCACCACTTTCTACAAATTTATCCATATGATCACCATTAAATTATATGAAAAAAAGTAGAGGATTAGTCTTCTTTTTCCTCTACTGGTAAGTCTTTAATTCTATTGTACTCTTCGATGATGGTTTCGTTAAACATTTTTCTAGTCTCTTCATTTATTGGATGACATGAATCGTGATATTGTCCATCTTGTCCCTTTTTACTAGGCATAGCTGCAAATAGTGTTCCATCTGTTCTTTCGATTATTCTGATGTGCTCTATTGCAAAACATTCATCTATCTCTACGTAAGCAGAACCTTTCATTTTCGGATTTCCATTTTCGACTTTTCTTACTGAAACTTTTGTTATCTTCATAATACACTCTCTTTCTAAGTCTAAAACTAATTTAATTTTATATCAAGTCTATAAAAAAAGCAAGAATTTTAAATAAATGATATGTCTATCTCTGTTGAGTTACAATAGATGTGAGACCAAATATATACAAAAAAAGATTTAAGTCGT
>CANDHX010000020.1 GCA_947384645.1 uncultured Mycoplasmatota bacterium
ATATAATCATATTAAGAGAAATAAACTAATTATACTAACGTGATCTCCTGTTGTGAACACGACTAAATAACCCTTAAGAGGCTATCTAGTCATGTTTTTTTATGGTAATCATTTAACTAAAATGAAAAGATTATTTTGAATATATAATTTTCAAATAAAAAGGCTAATTTTTATATGGTTCGATTATACGACAACCAGAAAATTTTTATAAAATTGAATAAATTCTAAAAATGTGTTAAAATACCTTCCTAAAAGAAAGAGGACATTTAAATGGAATTAATCGACTTACAAATGTTTAAAAGAAACCTGCAAGAAAGAATCTTAGATGAGATAAAACATCTTTCCTATAGTGAACTAAATTCAATCATAAATGTAATGCCAATGCCAAACCAAGAAAACAGTATCTTTTTTTGGAATTACAGTTTTTCTACCGAGTATTTTAAAAAAACAGCCCTCTTAGAAAAGAGTAAAACAGAAGATAATGAAGAAAAGATAAGAAGAATAGAATATCAACTATATCTAATATACCTAATTAATACGAATAGGAGCCTAAAGCTATCCTTTAAAGAATTTATCTACTATAGCCGTTTGCTTCTCTTAGTTTTCGGAGACAAAAGTGATGAGTCGCAACCACATTGCTTTGACGTACTTCAGTCGCTATATGAACTTCTCTTTAACACTTTAACTAAAAAAAGGAATGAACTATTAAAGAACGAACTAATAGAATACGAAGTGTTGAAATCGGTAGAAGACTTGACTACTTTGAGAATAAATGAAACAAAAGAAAGAATAATAAATTTTACTAAACGTGAAAATTAACACTTTATAAAAGGAGGAAAATCAAAATGGTAACATTTGAAGATTGTGAAAGACTATTAAGTGACTCGAAAGAAAAAAACGAATTTAGCAAATCTATTTTAATTAGTAAATATAATTTCAACGTGTATGATTGCAATAAGTTTCTATTAAAAGGCTTTTTTTTACAATCTGCTAAAGGATATTATCATGTCGATACTCCTTTTATTGTCCACATTTTATCAAATAAACTGTCAAACGCAATTCATAAACAAGACTATTCAACGGCAGTAGATATAATTTTAGAATTATCTTCTATAGACAAAGAAAACTTATGCGATTATAACCTTTATTTATACTTAATAACAATGATAATAGAATTACCAGATATAAGGCTTACAGATGTAAAAGATTTTAAAGAAACAGACATTATATCAAAAGATATAGTTAACAATCGAGGAATTTATAAGCTGATTTTTGAAGCTAAAATAAACCAAGCTCTAAAAGCATATCGAGCCTGTCGAACCACTCAAAAAGATTATCAACTCTATGATGAAATAGTTTTAAGTTTACTTGTAGCTATCTATAAAAATGAAAGAAATTTAAAACTTGAATTGATTGAACTCATAGATACAAACTACGATTTTGCTATAGAATTATTAAACGCCAAAAGTGAAGGACCCATGAATGACGGTTTAAAATCTATATTAAAACTTATAAAATTATATAAAGCTATTAAAGAGTATAGATTGATGCCGTTCAAAAAAGATATTACAAATAAAACGCATGAAAATTTGTTAATAGCTGGAGATTTCGAAATTCTATATAAATTAGTCCAAGAACATAGTAAAAGGAACAATTTAACCGCAAAAGTTTTTAATAAAATAGTTAAAAAACTATATAAAGAACTAAGCGAATTAAAAGCAAGTGGAGAAATATTGTTAACTCTTGAAGTAGACGCCATCCTAGCTTTGTCCGATGCGATAAATTTTTATTTAAAAGGCGATTTAATTAGAGCTAGACTGGCTATAGAAAAATTTTTGGAAGAAAAGGAAAAAGTTAAAGATGATTATGTAGACTTCATACTTGAAAATATCGAATTAGGAATAACTATGCAAGACGAAAGTTTTTATATAGCTTTTAAAACTTTAGCTATCATACTAAACGGAAATCATTCGCTCGAATGGATAAAAAAAGATTTAGCTAACCGACCAAATGACACTAAAAAATACGCAATAATGCCTAAAAAAAAATACAATAAAATAATCCAAACTGAGTAAAGTGCATAAATTTTCTTGCCAAAGAGTCTACTTTTATAGTATAATTTAAACAGTTTTCGATGACTCTTTAGGAGTAAAAATATAATCATTTAAAGAGAGCTAATGAGTGGTGGAAATTAGTAATGATTAATTTTGAAGGTTGAAAGATGAGAAAAATCGTAAGTCATGCGTTAAGTACAATAAAGTTAACTATTTAAAAGTTATAAAGCCTAGGTGGTACAGTGAAAAAATATTCACCCTTCGCATTATAACTTTTTTTAATTATAGAAAGGAAGTATTTATGATAGAGGAATTGTTGAAATATACTTCGAGTTATAAAGATGCTAAAAATTTAGTTACTATCAAGCTCGAGCATTCACTAAGAGTATATGAAAATTCTTTAAAGATAGCGGAAAGTTTGGAGCTAAATAAAGAGGACACGATACTGGCTTCCGTAATAGGACTTTTGCACGACATCGGAAGATTCGAACAGATTAAAAGATTTAAGAGTCTTAAGCCAAATAAAGACTTCGACCATGGAGAATACGGAGCCAATATCTTGATAAATGAGGGATTAATCGAAAAATTCTACGATAAAAAAGAAGATTACCCGATAATAGATTTCGCTATTAGAAATCACAATAAGCTTAAGATAGAATCGTGTAGTGATGAACGCAAAATGATGTTCGCTCGCTTAATAAGAGATGCTGATAAAATCGATATAATATACCATATAGGTACTATAGGAGATTACCTCGAAAAAGAGGATGAATCGGACATTTCAAAAGAAGTTTTAAAAGCTATTGAAAAGCACACTTTAATAGATAGAAAACACGTCAAAACCAATAACGACATCATTGCAAACCGCTTCGCTTTTGCCTTCGATTTAAACTACGACTATTCCTATATACTTTTTAGAAAATACCTAGAAGCCTATTATGACCGAGTGAAAAAAAATGACGCATTTTCTAATATATATAATGATGTACGAAATTTTTTAGATGAAAGGATTGAAAAAGAATGTTAGAAACAAAATATAATCACAAATCAGTTGAAGAAAATAAATATGAAAAATGGATGAAAAGGGGTTACTTTAAATCTGGAGATACAAATAAACTTCCTTTTTGTATAGTAATACCTCCTCCAAATGTCACAGGTAAACTGCACTTAGGACACGCTTGGGATACTTCTATCCAAGATGTAATAATACGTTACAAAAGAATGAGTGGTTATGATACTCTCTGGCTTCCCGGAATGGACCACGCAGGTATTGCAACCCAAGCTAAAGTAGATAAAAAACTCAAAAGCGAAGGAATCGATCCTAGAAGTATGGATAGGGAAGAATGGCTAAAATGTGCTTGGTCTTGGAAAGAGGAATACGCCAAAAATATCCACAACCAATGGGCAAAAATGGGACTGTCTTTGGACTATGATAAAGAAAGATTTACATTAGACGAAGGACTATCTAAAGCTGTTCGTGAAGTTTTCGTCAAGCTTTATAATGAAGGCTTAATCTATAGAGGAGAACGCATCATAAATTGGGATCCTGAAGCTATGACAGCCTTATCCAATGAAGAAGTAATCTATAAAGATGTAAAGGGCGCATTTTATCACATTAAATATTTTATAGAAGATTCAACCGATTATTTAGAAGTAGCGACCACTAGACCCGAAACACTCTTCGGAGATACAGCTGTTGCTGTAAATCCAAAAGATGAACGCTATAAACACTTAATAGGTAAAAACGTAATCTTGCCGATAGTCGGTAAAAAAATTCCTATAATAGGCGATGAACATGCCGATATGGAGTTCGGTACTGGTATTGTTAAAATAACTCCTGCCCATGATCCAAACGACTTTGAAGTTGGAAATCGTCACGATTTAGAAAGAGTTGTCATCATGCATCCAAACGGTGTGATGAACGAACTATGTGGAAAGTATTCTGGAATGGATAGATTTGCTTGTCGAGAAGCTCTAATAGAAGATTTAAAAGAAAAAGACTTGCTTATCGAAATAGAAGAAATCACCCATAATGTAGGGCATTCAGAAAGAACAGATGTCATGGTCGAACCATACCTTTCACGCCAATGGTTCGTTAAGATGAGACCCCTTGCAGATAGAGTTTTAGAAAATCAAAAAGATAAAGATAACAAAGTTAACTTCGTACCGAAAAGATTCGAAAAAATAATGAATCACTGGATGGAAATCACATATGATTGGTGTATTTCAAGACAACTATGGTGGGGGCATAGAATACCTGCTTGGTATAAGGACGACGAAGTATATGTCGGTATGGAAGCTCCTAAAGAAGAGGGCTGGGTTCAAGATGAAGATGTACTCGATACTTGGTTTTCAAGTGCCTTATGGCCGTTTTCAACTCTCGGTTGGCCAGAAAACACGGGAGACTTAAAAAGATATTATCCAAACGATGTCTTAGTTACAGGATACGATATTATACCGTTCTGGGTAAATCGCATGACTTTCCAAGGATTGCATTTTACGGACAAACGCCCATTTAAAGACTGTCTAATCCATGGACTTATAAGAGATAAACAGGGAAGAAAGATGAGCAAAAGTCTAGGAAACGGAGTCGACCCAATGGATGTCATCGAGAATTATGGTGCAGATGCCCTAAGATATTATCTCACGACCGAAGTAAGTGCCGGTATGGATTTGAAATACGATGAAGACAAAGTAAAAAGCACCTGGAATTTCATAAATAAACTTTGGAATGCTTCTAGATTTGTCCTTATAAATATCGAAGATTTAAAAGAAGATGATTACTCTTTAAGTGATTTAAAACAAGAAGACAAGTGGATTTTATCTAAGATGAATGAAACCGTTAAAAACGTAAGAAAGTGTCTAGATAAATACGAATTCAATAACGCAGGATCATATTTATATAACTTCATCTGGTCAGATTTCTGTGATAATTATATCGAGATGTCTAAGTTCACATCGAGTGAATTGTCGACTAAATCGACTCTATATAAAGTCTTACTAAACATATTAAAAATGATAAGTCCATTTATGCCTTACGTAAGCGATGAAATATATGAAATGTTACCTTTTAAAAAAGAAGAGGCTTTGATGATTTCTGAATATCCAGAATACGACGAAAAATTAAAGTTCGATTCAAAAGTAGTAGATGACATGATAGAGTTTATAAAAATCTTTAGAACGTTTAAATTAGAAAACGGAGTTGGAAAAGAATTCGGTGTAAAATATAATACCGACAAAGACTATAGCCTCATTAAAAATATGTTAAAACTTCAAGACAAGATCGAGATAAAGGATTCTTATAATGCTTCTTACGAAGTTATCTATAAAGATTATTCGATTAGTGTTCATTATGAAAAAAATGAAAAAGATGAGTCAGCTTTGATATTGAAGAGAATCGAAGAACTAGAAGCTTCTATTAAAAGAAGAAAGACTCTTTTGGAAAACTCTGGATATACGAGCAAAGCTCCAGCAAATATCGTAAATGCTGAAAGAGAGAAATTGGCTTTAGAAGAAGAGGAATTATCGAAACTTAAAAAATAAAAAAAGAAAATACATCAACGCATATCTTTGATGTATTTTTTTAATTGTCTTGCATTTTTGTCGAAGACTATTTTTAATTGGTTGTCTATCTCGACGATTCCTTTAGCTCCGAGTTTTTGGATGCCTTCTTTATTAGCTAAAGAGATATCTTTTAGGGTCACTTTAAACCTAGAAACCGTCACTTCGCAATCGATTATGTTATCTTTCCCACCCAAATACTTGATTAGTTTGTTCATCTCTTCGTCGAAGTGTTTTCCCGTAACCTTAATTGCCACAAGAGCAACTATAACTAGTACTGCCAATATTATTAAATATTCCCAACTCATTTTTATCACCTACAAAAGATTATACTATAAAATGACTAAAAAATATACTCGAAAATTTTTATTTATAAGAAAACTTTTGTAAAAGTATATAGATTTTTTAATCGATATTAAAAATAGACTTCTATTTTTTCATTTTAATGTTTTTATAACTGTCATAAAATGTAAAATCGATGGACTAGTAAAAAAAGCTGTGCTATAATCATTTTATGATATACATATGGTAGGACACTAAAACATTTAGGTCTAGAATATGTCCTTCTAAAAAGGAGCAAGTGGTTCATGAACAAGTATTTAGTGACAGTAATCGTCCCTATAATCGAAACGGAATACGAAATATACATTCCGAATAACAAAAAAATCGGTACGATTAAAACTCTTTTATTGGAATCTTTAAACGAACTAGTAAATCACACTTTCGCTAAAGAGACAAAAGAAGTTAGAATGATAGACCAAGATACTGGTATAGAACTTGAAAACAATATGTATGTCAAAGATTCAGTATTAAAAAATGGGTCGAAAATTATCATTATGTAATCTTTAGGAGGGGAGGTGCCACATATGGATTTAAAAATCAACTTTCAAGAAACTATTGCAGTAGGAAACCAAGTAGCTGAAAAAGGTAGTGAGTTCCAGGAATTATTGAATAAAATTAATACTGTAAACTCAGAACTTCAAACATACTGGGAAGGTAGTGATGCATCAAAATACTCTAATAGAGTAGCAGAACAAGCCTTAAATATGCAAAGATTATCTGAAACGATTAATGAAATAGGTGCATTCTTAGTAAAAGTAGGAAATGCTTACCAAGAAGCATGTGAAAACAATGCCAATGCAATAAAATAATTTAATAAAGGAGGAAGAAGAGATGGATTTTTCAAAATTATCCTATAGTCAAGTACAAGCTTTAGCTGAACAGCTAAATTCATCATCATCTGCTATGGAAGGCTTGCTTACTGAAATAAAAGCTTTATTTGAAAGAGTCGGAACTGATGACGTGTGGAGTGGAACAGCTGCTTCAAATACAAAAGAAACTTTTGATACTTTGAGTGCAAAATTTCCAGAATTTTCACAAGCTATCAATGAATGCTATAAATATTTGATGTCAGTCGTCGAAAACTACAAGAATGTCGATGCTATGATTTCAGGTCAAAATTAATTAAAGAGAACTTTTCGTTCTCGACAAGTAGATGAATACTTCATATATTTGTCGAGAATTGGAAGTGATGATATGGATATAGTAGTAAAAAAAGACGAATTAGCTAACTATGGGACTCAAATAAAGAGTTATAGTGCTGAATTCGATAGAAGTATCAAAAAATTTACTCACATCATAGATGAGATAAACGATGCTTGGGACGGAATAGATGCCTTAAAATACATCAATACTATGAAAGATAAATACATAAGAGAACTCGAAAGTACGAAAGCTACTATAGACGAATATGGTATGTATTTATCCAAAGTTGGAGATGTCTATCAAAGTGTCGATGAAGCTTTTGCATCTAAAAATATAGATGTATGAATTTTATAGAGAAAGGAATTTAGACGATGAACATATCATATTCTCAGATATCCGATTATTGTAATGAACTACATACTCTAGCCAAAAATATGAAAGATACTTTAGAAAATGTTACAAACATAAGTAGCAAGTTACAAAATAAGGAAGCATGGAGTGGAAATGCCGCAAATCACTATGCTGAAAAAATTCACGCAGTAACTTCTAAATTCGAAGAAATCTTTATCGAACTCGAAAATTCTATACTCTTTTTGGCAAGCTGTGCAGAAGGATACAAAGCAATCGATGAGAATGTAATAAGAGAGATATGTTCAAATCTAAAAATAACTGAGCCGAACTTGAACACTTCGAGCATCTTTAAATGAGGTGGAACTATGGCTTTTGAAAATGTCGATACGACGAGTTTAAAAAATGCTTTAACTTCTTGCAAAAACTCTCTTAAAAGTAAAAAGATTGAAGAGTTAGCAAGTACTATATCTAGTTCTAATTGGGAATGTGACGCCAAAAAAAATCTAAAGAGTTCTCTTGACAAGTTAGCAGCCACCAGATATAAAGATTTAGAGAAGAAACTGGATGACTATTTTAACATGATACCATTAATAGAAGAGTATAAAAATTTAGACAAAGAAAACTTGCGTCTAAAAGGAGAACTTATTAATGTCTCCAATATGCCAAATAAAACAAAAGGAAAAAGTGAACAACTAGAAAGAATAAAAAGAAAAATCAGAGAAAATAAAACGAGAATGGATAATTTAAAAAATAGGGTAGAATCCCTTATATAAAAAGGAATGAGGAAAAATGAAATACGAAAAATATTTACCGATTGGAACAGTAGTACTCTTAAGTGGCGGAGAAAAAAGAGTGATGATTACAGGATTTTGTGCTATCCCGGGTGATGATACTAAAAAAGTATACGATTATATCGGGTGCCTATATCCGGAAGGGTTTATCTCGTCCAGTCAAAATCTGCTCTTTAACCACGAACAGATAGAGAAACTCTACTATTTGGGTTATAGTGACGATGAAGAAAAAAAATTTAAAAATAAGTTAAAAGAGACTTTAAACAATCTATCTAAAAATGAATAAATAAAGGAGGAAGTGCTATGGGCGATATTAATAAAATTAATGTTTCCCTTTTAAAATCTTTTAATCGAGATTTTAAAAATGAAATGAACAATTTTAATAACAAAGCCTATGGTACTTTTTCTAATTCTTATTTGAACAGGTGTTCAGACCCCATTATTGTTAAGATGAAAAACTCTTTGAATGGACACTATGACAAAATTAAAAAAGGGTATAAAAACATCGATTCTTGGTGGAACGATTACACTTCTAATATCGAAAGTGTCGAAAATTATCTATCGGGTTCTGGAGGTATAGAACAGATTCAAGAGCCTAGCGTCAAAGCTGCAGCGGGAGCTCTTCCTTTACTAAATGCAAGAACTAGTAACATAAAAGGCTCTTTTAATAAAACGAAAAGAAAAACTGACACTGCTAAGATGAACAATCGCAATGTATCTTCTACTAAATCGAGCTTCAATGAAAACGTCTTAGGTAATAACTTGCAAACAGATACAAATGGAGTTCATTCCTGGATGAAAAGTATCGCAAGTGACCTAGAAAAGTTTGCTACATCGACTGGTGCTGCCATAGGAAGTGCAACTTCTAGTCTTCGTTCTTCTCTAGAATCGTGGTCGAATAAAGCCTCTCTTTGGTGGGAAAAAGAAGCTGTACCTACACTAGGAATAGCGCAAAAAAATATAAGCACTGTTGTCAATAAAACGGGAGCCACGGTTGTAAATGGAGCTCAATCGCTAGTCGAAGGTGTTGCTAAATTCGGCGAAACAGTGGTCGATACTGGAGCTTTAGCAGGTACAGCACTTGCATCTGTAGCAACCGGCCTATATGACGGTGGAAAAGCCATATCTAGTGCTATTACGGGAAACGATTGGGATTCGACAACCAAAAAGATGTGGGATAAAACTTCATGCTTTGTAAAAGAAGATTATGTCACGACATTTTTCGATGACGTCTACGATAATACTTCGTACGGTAGATGGTTAAATGAAAATGCTCTAGCCAAGGATACCGTAAGAAGTGTCGGAAACGGTATAGGATATGTAAGTGGAGTCGTAGCTTTGTCACTTGCCACAGGTGGACTAGGCGGAACTTTAACTACTGGTGCAAATGGTGGAATGCAAGCTAGTTCTCTAACAATGGCAGGTGTATCTGGTACATTAGGAATAGCTAAGGGTAGCGAAAAAGCTTGGGCTAATGGAGCGACAACCTTGGAAGGTTTAGGTGCTGGGGCTCTAACCGGTCTTTGGGAAGGAACTCAATTTTATGTCGGGGGAAAAATCAACATGACCAATATAGTCGGCAATATGGGAGTAAAAAACCAAGTAATAAATGGTCTAGCAAGAGTCTCTTTAGATTCAGTCGATTCTGGATTAGAAGGTTTTATGGAACCATTAATCGGTACCATATATAAAAAAGGCTACTACGACGAATCTGGACAATACGTAGAATATTTCGATAACCAAAGCTTCGCTTCAAAATATGCTCACAATTTTTCTGAAAATGGCGGCTGGGGTGCAGTTGCCACTAATGCCCTTATCGGTGGTGGGATGTCTTTCTTGAGTGAAACATCTGCCTTTATCAAAAGCACGCATAATGAGCATACAATAAAAAATGTTCAGAATAGTATAGATCGTTTTAATGAATTAGAAAATCTCAAAAATTCGAAAAAATATTGTGAAGAGTTGTCAATGGCTGAAAGACAAGAAGTAGACTTAGAATACGAACAATTAAAAACAAGAATAGCTTCTTTTAAAAAAGATTTGAAAATTAAAGCTAATACAGATGATTTACAAAATATCGATGCAGATACTTTACAATTAAATGATACTTTAGTAGATACTGTTGACTATAACGATATTCCTTTTAAAACACTATCTAAAGAAGAAATCTATGAAAAGAATAAATTGCTTTTTGACAGAATCCAAAATGAGGTATATGAGAATAATGAAAAAAGGGCACTATCTAAAATTGAGCTGTTAATGAAAACAGAGGAATTGAAATTTTTAGCCGATTCATTGCCTAATTTAGAAAGATTTGCTGATGATATGGATGATGAAACTTTAAAGATTATTTTATCCGATTATGAATTAAGCGAAACATATGTTAAAAGTGCACTTAGAGTAAAGAAATTGAGTGAAGAAATAAGGTGCGGTAAAGGAGATATATCATTACAGGAAAGTACATTATTAAAGGAAAAACTTGCTAATCAAAAAGCAAATATCGAATTGAAATCATGCCTTTTAAAATCAGTTCAAGATATCGAAAATCCAATTCTTAAAGCCAGAAAATTGTATTGGGAACTTAGTAAAAAATTACATTACGATTTAGAATATACTCGTTCTAGTAAAACGGTTCAATCAATGATTTATGATAGCTTTACATCTTTTGAAGATATCAATTCAAACCATACAGTAATCTGTAAAGGTTGGTCTGAATTATATAAAGAGATTTTAATAGAAGCTGGATTTAGTGAAGAGAGTGTACGAATTATAGGACCATCCGGATTTGGTGCTCATCGTTGGGTAGAAATAGATGTAGGAAGTGGAAAGCATCTAATAGCTGATGCTACAGAAAAAATAAATGGTTCATTAGATTTGTCTGCTGTAAAATCCGGATATGCAACAAATGGCTTCTTATTAGTTGACGATTTATTCGTCGGAAAAAGAATAAGTACTCTTTATAAACAAGCAACAGATGAAACAAAAAAACAATTGGCAGAACTACAAAAAGAAATAACCGATTTAGATGTAAAATTAGGCTATGCTACTAAAGATGGATACTTAGTGGATAGATTAACTAAGTCAAAAAAGATGTTTGGTGATAATATGTTGACTAAAAAATTATTTGGTTCTATTAAAGAAATTGATCTTGTAAAAAAAATAGTCAACTATGATATTCCATCTTCACTCGATGGTATGGAAGCAATTTACTATTTTAAAAATATTATATCTAATAATCCTAAATTATCAGATATGAAAGACTTAAAAGTAAAACTCGGAAATACTAGAATAAATGGCATATATGAAACTGTTTGCCAACTCGAATATTTTAGTGAAATAGGCGAAGAAATGTACGCAGTATATAGCGAAAAGCTAGGTAAACATATTTTTAATAACTTTAAAGAATATAAAATATTCTTAAATAGTAAGGAGATTGCTTAAACATGAAACTAAACATAAATGATATAAGAGAACTTCTCGCAAAAAAAGAAATGAAAATTGTTACTAAAGAAGACAAAGAAAAACTTGAAAACCTAAAAGATGTTCTATCTATAGACGATGTCTTCTTCAATATAGATATCGATACTGCTGTTGGAATTCTAGTATTTTTAGGAATTCCAGAAGATAAAATAGTAGATACTTATTATAGTTTGATTTCGCCAGAAAACTTTATTACTTCTTCTAAACCATATATAGGTTTACAATAGGTAAAAAGTCATGAAAAACGAATACCAAATTATAAAAAAGATAAGAAAAAAAATTGGAAGGGACATATTTTTAGTGGAAAAAAACGGCGAAAAATATGTTCTTAAACAATCTATAGATACAAATTTTGGAGTTCAAAAATGCTTGAAAAATGAAGCTTTTGTACTTAACTATTTGCATAAATATGATTTTTCTCCAAATTTAATCGACTATTGCGATAAAAAATATATATTAACAGAATATATAGAAGGAATTACATTAAGAGATTATAAATTTGCAAGTGTAAAAAATGTTGCTAAAATCATGATAAATATCTGCGAAAAAATTAAATTACTTCATAACCTTGGCATAGTTCACTGCGATTTAAAACCGGACAATATTATAATCAAGAATGATGACACGATTAGTATAATAGATTTTGGCATTGCAAATCCTCTTGGAAAAAATCACTTTCTAGGTTATGGTAGTATAAAATATACTTCTTATTTACAACTTATGACGGATGAAATAGACTTTAGAGTTGATATCTACGCTTTAGGAATAATACTATATGAATTGATATACGGTAAGAATCCTTTTGGAAAAGAAAAAGAAGAAATAATTAAAAATAAAAAAGAAAACAATTTTATTAAAGTAGATAATGTTCTTTTAAATTTAATTTTTACTAAATGTTTTGATAAAACATACGAAAGAGCATATAAGAATATAGGAGAATTTGCAAATGATTTAAAATTTTTTTTATAAACTTTCTTACACTTATTGAGTAATTTTAATGATTAGTGTTCATTTTAGCACCTTAAAAGAACACTTTTTTAGAGTTGCTTCAAATATAAAAATGCTTAGTTTTCAACAATAAAGGATATTCAATATTTTTTGTTGTTATAAATTTCATTTAATCGTGGTTATATTCATCTTTTGTTTGTAATACTCTTCAATGCTATTATATAAACTATCTAAAAATTCTTCTTTATCATGGGCATCGCTTACCTGATAAAAATCTCCACTTAAAGTAGCCACTTCAATAGTATCGAATGTTGAAAAAAACTTTTTGAGTCTTCTCATGTACGTTATTTGATGAGGAGTCATTTCATCGGCAGGAATGAATGTGGCAATTTGTTCAT
>CANDHX010000021.1 GCA_947384645.1 uncultured Mycoplasmatota bacterium
TTTTCCTTCTGTAAAATCTTCTATAAGTTTGTCAGCTCTGTGGCGACTTTTACATTTTTTACAATCTACTAATGGGTCAGCAAAGTTTGCAACATGTCCACTTGCTACCCAGACGTTTGGGTTCATAAGTATGGCAGAGTCGAGCCCCACGTTATAGATATTTTCTTGAATGAATTTTTGATACCAAGCTTTTTTGATGTTTTCTTTTAATTCACGACCCAAAGGACCATAGTCCCACGTATTCGATAGTCCTCCATATATTTCACTTCCTTGAAATACATATCCATATGTTTTTGAATAATTGACTATATCTTCCATTTTTAAATTTTTCATAAATCCTCCTACACTTCTTGAATTACAGCTATAATCATCGGTTTTGATTCGGTTTCTTGATAGAAATATTTGCCTAAATTTTCTCTAATTTCTTGTTTAATAGCATTGTAATCGACATATTCGCTCGTCGTATTTTTGGTAATTACGTTTTCGCTGATCTTTTTGATTTCGGCTATTAAATCTACAGAATCTTTGGCATAGATAAATCCTCTTGTTGTAACTTCTGGTCCCACTAAAATTTCTTTCGTCTTTTTAGATAGGCTGGCACTTATTAAAACTATCCCATTTTCTCCTAAGACCTCTCTATCTTTTATAACGAGTTCTCCCACGTCTTCTCCTATCGAACCGTCGATTAGTGTATCGCCAATTTTTATCACTTCCGTTTTATCTTGAAGTACTCCGTTTTCAAATGTAACGGCTTCTCCATTTTGTTTTAGAATGATATTTTCATTAGGTATACCCAAAGATGATGCTAAATTTGCATTACCTACCATGTATCTATATTCGCCTTCGACTGGCATACAATATTTAGGCTTTAATAGGTCTATCATCATCATCAAATCTTCCGTACTTGCATGATGTAATATGTTTCTTCCCTTTGGTAAGGTGTACGATTCTATGTTCATCAGAGCTAAATCGTTTTGTAAATCGACCAATTTTTTTTCATTATAGTCATATGAAGGTTCAGCAAAGAGAATCGAGTCTTTTTCTTTTAGTGTAATGAACTTATCGTATCCGTCGGCAATTTTTCGAATATTGTGATATTGGTTCTTTTTGTCGTCACATATCAGAATTACGCTTTTTGGGTCTTCTATATCTTCAAGTGTTCCTATCGTATTCTTTTTTATCGTCAAGTAATTATTTGAAATAGCCATGTTGATTAATGATTGGAGTTTATGTCCCATAATAACTACTTTTCTGTGGGTGTTATCTAGTGCATTAAATATCTCTTGGATAGTATATAAATGGTCGTCGAATAGTCCTATTAATAATCTTCCGGGAGATCTGTTTACTATTTCTTTATAATAACTTTCGAATTTGTGGTTAGGACTCGTATGCCCTACTTGTTCAGAAAATGACGATTCACTTAGAAGGCATAAAACTCCCAATTTGCCTACATAGGCTATTTTACCTAAGTCCATGCTGTATGGTCCTGTCATACTAGGGTCTATTAGGAAATTTCCCGTATAGACGATTGCTCCGTCTTTTGTATTTATTACATACATAACAGAATCTGGTACCGAATGGTTTACATTTATAGGGAAGATGCTTACATTACCGAAGTTTATTTTGTGGTGTGCAGTAATCTCTATAATTTTTTTCTCGTCCATGCCATTTAGTTTTAAATATTCGATAGTATATTTCGTTGCAAATATTTTGATCATCGGCAAAGTTTTAATGAGGTCGAATATTCCCCCGACATTTTCTGGATGAGCATGAGTCAAAAAGACCCCTTTTATCCTCTTTTTGTTTTTGATTAGATAATCGTAATCCGGAATGATGTAATCTATTCCATACATTTCTTCACTTACAAATTTTATTCCTGCGTCGAATATGAATAGTGCATTATCGACTTCGACTATGTAGGTGTTTTTTCCGTTTTCATTTAAGCCACCCATAGCCATAATTTTAATTTTACTCATAAATTTTTCAATTCCTTTCTTAAATTAGTTTTTAATAAGTCAAACCGATAAAAGTATTATAACAAAAAACATAAAAAAAAGAAAGAAGCTTGATAGATTTTTACTATGAAGCTATTCTTTCTCATCGATTAAGTTACTTATATGAACGATTTCTAAATCTTTAAATTGTACTTCATTTAAGATAATTTTAAAATTTTCTAATTTTACTCCAGAAGAGATGAGGATGATACTCCCTGGAGCAAGAGAAGATTTTATTTTACTTAAATTAGAATTGGTTAAAACCTGTTTTGTATCTATTAGATAATAACGATTTTTTTTACAAAGTGTCTCATCGCTTTCTCCTTTAAGACAAATTTTTTTCTTGTTGTCGATGCCAGAAGATAAAGCATTAAACGTTTCCTTATTCTTGGCTCCATTGATGTATTCGACATTTTCTCTAAGTTCTTTAGGACTATCGATTACTAAATCGTAAAGTATTCCCTTTGTATCTAAGAACTCTTCTATTTCTTCATTAGGCATAAGTATGAAACTAGTCTTACGATTTTTAGGATTTCCTTTTAGGATATATTTATCTTTGTTGTCTTCTAAACTTTTTTGGGGCTTTATATAATCGAAGACGAGATAATTTTCGTTGAAACTTCCGAAGTCGTGCATACCTAAATAGCTTTCTTGGTTGTTTACTGAACGTCCAAATTTACCTGGGATTATCGTATTAGTTTCCTTATCGATAACGGCATCTACGGGACTTTCCTCATAAGTAGAGCTAACCATTTTTATCTCTTGCATTAAATCGCTTTTTTGAGCCACCAATAGACTTACTCTATCTGTAAAATAAAAGCTAAAAGCTATCAATGCAAAACCTCCAATCCAAGAGAAAATTTTACGCATTTTTTTAATCACCTATTTAACTCTATGCTTTTTTCGTATACTTTATTCAGCATTTAAAAATTCTTCGCTTGTTTCATTGTCTTCTGTTTCTTTTTTAGATGATTTTTTTTGAACATTGTACTCTTTTCTAGATTGCATAAAGGATATTTGGTCAGCGATAAATTCATAGGTGTACACTTTGTTTTCATCTTTATCTGTATAGTTGTTGTTTTGAACTCTAGCTTTAACTGATATAAGGTCACCCTTTTTACAAAATTCACAAACTTTTTCTGCTATGATGTTCCAAACGCTACACCTTATAAAGTCGGTTTCATAAATACCTGAAGAGTTTTTATAGTTCCGTTTAACTGCAAGAGTTATTTGGCAATTCGCCTTTCCTTCTTTAGGTTTTAGCTCGGGGTCTGTTGTAAGTCTTCCAACTAAAAGGACATGATTCATGGGGTTACCTCCTTTCTTAACGTCGACTATACAAAATTAGCATCTAAAAAGCAAAAAGCAAAATTAGAGTTTTTGATATACAAAAAAAACAAATCTTGTGAAGATTTTCGTTTTTTGAACACTTATTTTAAAAATTTTAGCAATTTAGGATTTTTTGTTTAGCAATATAGTATTTTTAGTTGTTTTAGCCAAAAAGAATCGAAACGATTATAAAACTCATTATAATTCCTACTAAATCGGCAAATAGTCCCGCTTTTAAGGCATATCTTATTTTTTTAATTCCCACACTTCCGAAGTAGAGAGTGATGACATAAAATGTCGTATCGGTGCTTCCTTCGAGAGTGGAAGCCAACAGTCCAACAAATGAATCCGGGCCAAAATTTTTAAAGATGTCCGTCATTATTACTTGGCTTGCAGATCCAGAAATCGGTCTTAGTAAAGCCATTGGAAAAATCGACACGGGAAAATTTGGTCCTAAAAAATTGGCGACTTCTTTAAATATAAAGTCTAAAATGCCGCTGTGTAGGAAAATATTTATGGCAAAAACCATACTAACTGTAAAGGGGAAAATGCTAATGGCACTATTTATTCCGTCTTTTGCACCTTTTATGAATGATGAATAAATGTCGACTTTTTTATATAGACCGTATACAATAATTCCAGTAATCATAAGGGGGATTATTCTAATATATAAAGAATTCATTATTTCGTACAACTCCTTTTAAGGGACTTTATTATTATATTACTATCCAGAATTCTTAAATATATAATTCTTTCGGATCAATTATTCGCATAATAATCCCACTACTGTTGCACAAGTAGTAGCCATTAAAGCAGATGAGATAATCATACTGGGATTTTCACTTCCATAAAGAGCCCTTAAACTTATAATAGAAGTTGGGATTAAAGTGACTCCTGAGGTGTTTAGTACTAGGAAAGTTATCATCGCTTCTGTGGCAGTATCTTTTTTATTATTCAATTCTTGAAGTTTTTCCATAGCTTTTAGACCAAAAGGAGTTGCTGCACTTCCTAGTCCTACCATGTTTACAATGATATTTGAAGCGATTAAACCGAGAGACTCGTGTCCTTCTGGAATGGAAGGGAAAAGACGTTTTAAAATAAATGAAAACTTATGTGAAATGATTGCTAAGAGTCCTGAGTCACTCGCTATTTGCATTAGGCCCATCCAAAGGACGATTACAGGAAACATCGATGCGAACATCTCGAGAGCTTGGGCAGAACTTTTTAAAACTTCGTCGTTTACTAATGATAAATTGCCACTTAAGAAGCTAAAAATAATACCTATTAATAATAGTAAACCCCATATTAAACTTACCATTTAAAAATCTCCTTTATTCTTTCAAAAAAACTTTTTTTCTTTTTTATTTCTTTTTCTTCAGCATAAATGTTAAGTTTTTTAATCGTTTTACCGTCTAAAGAAACACTAATCGTTCCTACTATTTTTATTCCTACTTTATCGTTTTTGTCTTCGTATAAAACGACTTCTCTTTTCACTCTTTTGGCTTCATCTTTAGTTAATAACATGCTAAAAGACGATGTCGTATAAACTTTACTATTTTTTTTATAATCGATTTTTAAATCGTCTTTGTCGATTATTTTATATTTTTTATATTTTTCAAAGTATTTTTCGTAGAGGTTTTTATGTGTATCAAATCTGTCGTTATCACGAAATGTAGCAATTACGAGATTTTTATCGTCTTTTGTAGCACTCGATACGAATGTGTGTTTGGCATGGGTTGTGTAACCTATCTTACCTCCAGTTGCATATTTGTAATCCGTTAAAAGTCTATTTTTATTGAACCATTCATATGTCGTAAAATTCGTCTTAGCAATATGTGATTTAGTTCCTGTAATTTTTTTAAATTCTTCGTTTTTCATAGCTTCAACCATAAGTAAACACATATCGTAAACGGTACTTTTATTTTGGGTTTCTTCGTCCAATCCATGTGGATTTTCAAATTTTGTGTGTTTCATCCCTATCATCAATGCCGTATCGTTCATTAGTTTAACGAAACCTTCAACTGACTTTCCCACATGTTTGGCAAGCACAAGTGCAGCATCGTTTCCGCTTCGGAGCATCAATCCATATAAAAGGTCTCTAACTGTAATTTTTTCTAAAGGTTTTAGGTAGATTGAACTTCCATATGCTTCTTTTATTTCGTCTTCTTGGGCAGTAACTACTTCATCTAATTGGGCATTGTTTAAAACGACAAGTGCCGTCATTATTTTGGTAGTCGAGGCTATTAGATATAATTCTTTTTCGTTTTGACTATATAGAACTCTACCACTATCGGCATCCATTACTAATGCTGCATCATAGGCGAATACTTCTTTATTAAAAATCAAAAATGCAATGCAAAAAAATATCACTTTCTTCATATAATCACTATTTAAATATATGAGTTAAGCGATATTTTAATAATAAGTTATGAAAGATTTTTCTTAATTGCTATTAGTAATCATCTAATAACCAGTCGAATACATTAATCTGTTTTATTCCATTATGTGAGGTATATGGTGTATAATCAGTTGTAAGTAAGAATTTAGAATTGTGGTCATTTATATTATCAAGAGTTTTCAATTCTCTTTTTAAAGTTTTTTCCTCTTTAACAGTATAACTGACTTGATAATATTCAGTTCCCTTTTCATTAATCGTTACAAAGTCAACCTCATTATCATCATTTTTTCCTATATATACTTCATATCCTCGTCTTAATAGTTCTAGATATACGACGTTTTCAAGTATATGTCCTTCATCAGCATTTTTACTTCCCAATAAATAATATCTAAGTCCTATGTCTGATAAATAATATTTGCTTCCAGTAGTTAAATAATTTTTTCCTTTAATATCGTATCTTGGTACCTTGTATAGCACAAAGGATTCTACTAATGCTTCTAGATATTTTTCTATAGTTGGAACGGATATTTTTCTGCCATTTGATGTCATCGTATTGGCAATACTCGTACTAGAGCATATATTTCCAACATTATCAAACATAAATTTAATGACGTCTTTTAGCATCCCTATATCTTTAATGTCTTTTCTTTCCGCTATATCGTTTACTATAACTGTATTATAAAGACCGTCTAGATACATTCTTATCTCTTTAGGGTTATCCAATTTTAAAGTATAAGGAAAGGAACTTTTTGTTATATAATCTATGTATTTTTTTGAAATATCCGATTTTCCTACGTAAGATATATATTCTTTAAAAGAAAGTGGGAACATCTTTATTTCTATATATCTACCAGAGAGTAATGTGGCTAATTCTCCAGACAATAATTTTGAATTGGACCCTGTTATATATAAGTCGACGTTTTTCTTTATGTATAAGCTATCACAGGCCTTTTGAAAGTCGGTTATTTTTTGTACTTCGTCGATGAAAACGTAATTTGTTTCTTCTTTTTTTAGTTTTGAAGCGGCATAATTATACAAATCTTCATACGTTTTTAATTCATTAAATTCAAAATCTTCTAAATTTATGCGTATAATCTGTTTTTTATTGACTCCCTGTGTTAATAGATATTCTGCATATAAATCAAATAAAGTCGACTTGCCACATCTTCTAATTCCAGTAACAATTTTTATTAAATCTTTTTCTTTAAAATTAATCAATTCTTGTAAATAAAGCGGTCTTTCTATCATCGTTTTATCCCTCCGATTAATATTATATCAATAGTTCCATATATTGCCAATTTTATAAAGTATAATTTACAAAAGTATTGTTTTATAAGATTTTGTAAAATGTATTTGATAAAAATAGTCTTTTAACTGTTTTTAATCTACATCTGTTCTGGATAAAATGGCTGCTGGAGTTTTTGATATAGTATTTCTAATCGGTAGTAATCCTACTAATATGTTTAGAATATAGACTATTATTACACTCAACACTACTGTATTTGTGTTTACGACGTATAGTCCTGCGAAGAATGTCGACTTAGAAATCTCGTTTAATATAGCACTCATAAACAGTGAACCTGTAAGTCCAGCGATTGTCGTGATAATCAAAATTTCTCCTAAGAACATTTTATAGATATCGATTTTTTTAACGCCTATAGCCCTATAAATGCCTACTTCTTTTATACGTGATAGGAAGGAAGCTCTTATCATCAAGAAAATTTCGACGAACGATATTACTAATAAAATGCCAGAAATGATAAGGGATTCTATGATGTTATCTTTAACTCCTTCAATATATTCATCTTTAGAATTTTGGTAACTATCGACTGCATTTAATCTCATATTTTGAAGTTTATTTATTGCTTCTTCTTTATTTTCTGCAAAGACGACTAGATTAGATGTCGAGACAATCGTATTGTATTTAATCGTAACGTCGTTAGCGTAAAAGCTTTGATTATCTTTATTAGATTGATAATAACCTACGACGACGAGATTTTTTTCGCCTACTTTCATATCTATTTCTTTATTTAAAGGCATCGAAAATTTATTACCTACGGGAACGATGATTTCATAGTTATTTTCTGGGGAATGGCCTTCTTTAATAGTTATTGCATCTTTATTTTTTGAATATGCTTCTAAATTATTTGGAAGAAAAGACATATCGTAATTATTCGTATCTGGATAATCTGTTTTATGAGTCGCCAATAACTCGTAGAATATTTCTTTAGAAGTGTAAATGCTCGGACTACCCTCATCACTTATTCCGACTATTTTTAATTTAGTGCTCCCGACTTTTACTTGTCTATTTATATAGTCTTTATAGCAGCCTATATTAATCATATCGAGTTGGAAATCATTTTTTTTAGCTCTGTCGATAGTCATTTTATCGAGGACGATTTCATCTCTATTTTTGGGAGTGCGTCCGAATAACAAATTTTCTTCTTTCAACATCTCGCTCGATGTTAGAGAGCCATCAATCGTAATATATGAATCCAATAATTGATAGTAATCGTCTGTAATAAGTTGAAGTCTTATGATACTATCTGACGGTAGGACATAGGAAATTCCGTTTAATTTTTCGATTTTTTCTACCTCTTCCACTCTATTGCTTTTTGTTTGAATATAGATGTAGTTTTTATTGATTTTTACGAAGTTTTCGTCCCTTATTTTAGTTATGCCAAAGATGCTAGAAATCGAATAAGAGATGAACATGGCAGCTACGAAGAATCCTATCAATAGAACTTTTTTCATTACGGTATAACTGGATACTTTTTTAAATCCCGTTTTGAGCATCGTATATATATTGTAAATAGATGTATATCTCGTGTTAAATTTGGAGTTATCCAATTTTTTTAAATCGAAGCCGTTTTTTTCATAGTCTTCTTTAGATATTTTTTTATAGTTATCATCGATAAATTCGATATTTGAGTCTTCATCTACTACTTCTATTTTATATTTGTCATTACTTTTTATATAGATATTTCCGTTTTTAAAAACTATATCCAAGTTTATCGTATCTTTTGTGTCCTTGTATATGTTTACATTGTTCGTCTTATTCTGTAGGTTATCCGAAACTTTGAAATCTTTTAAATATATTTTATTATCGATTCTGTAGTCGAGCTCATTTTCGTGAATATTCTCAAACGACTTTTGTACTACTCCGTCTTGCAATTCGATTATCCTTGAAGCATAGAAATATGCGAGGTCTTTTTCGTGTGTGACGAGTATAACTAAGCGGTCTTTAGAAATAGCTTTAATTATGTTCATTATTTCTATTGTATTTTTCGAGTCCAAGTTCCCAGTAGGCTCATCAGCAATGATTATTTTTGGATTCTTAACCAGTGCTCTAGCTATTCCGACTCTTTGTCTTTGACCACCTGATAGGTTAGCAGCTGGCTTATTTCGATAACGATACATGCCTGTAACTTCTAGAATGTAATTTACCCTTTCTTTGATGATTTCTTTATTTTTGATTCCTATCATTTTTAGGGATAGAGCGATATTATCGTATACTGTAAGGTGATCTAAGAGGTTATAGTCTTGGAATATGTAACCGATGTTTAGAACTCTCAATTCATCTTTTTTATTAGAGTCTCTCTTTGGCATTTTTTTGCCGTTTATATAAATAGAGCCAGAGTTAATTTTATCTAATCCGCCTATAGCATTTAATAGAGTCGTCTTACCACAGCCCGATGGACCCAATAAGGCTACTAAGCCGGTTTCTTCAAATTCTATAGAAGTGTCGTTTATAACGTGTATTTCATTTTTCTTGTTTTTGTTGAAGTATTTGTTTACTTTATTTAATGTTATCACTTTTACACTTCCTCTCTATAAGTACTCATCGCTGAAGATTTAAACAACTTATGTGAATATCTATTCGATATTAGCAAACTCATAACTATTAAAATAATATATATCATCAAATAATCTTTAAAGGTAAAGAAACTGACCATATCCATTATAAATTTGTTGTGTATTGCCCCAGATTTTACAAATAGTGTAAGAGTTGTAAATATAAGATAGGCAAGATGTATGTCTACAAGAAGTTCGATGTTTAGTAAGTCACAAGCAGTCTTTTTAGTAGCACCTAGTATTCTAATCGTCGAAAAATAGATATTGCGTGATTTTAAAATTATTTTGATAATTACATATGATATGAAGAATAATGAACCTGTAGCAATACCGAACACTATTAAACGCATCATATTTATTAGTCCTTGAACATCTTGAGAAGGATTAACTAGATTATTTTTTAAAGAATATGTCTCGTATCCTTCTTTTTGAAGACTAGCAAGCGTTTCATCGCTTTTTTTGATGTCTTTTAGAAAGACGCTTATTTGGTAATTACCTTTGTCATATAAAGTCTTGTAATCTTCTTCATTTATATATATTTTTCCTATTGTATCTTCTATTTTAACGCCTAGTAATTCTTTTACGTTATCTTTGGTTATGGTGTTTTTAACCAATAATTCGAGGTTACTTTTATAGTAAATGTTGTCGACATCAAGTTTTAATTTTTTATTTTGGCAAGAGAAATCATTACAATACATGTTTAGTTCGTTAAAAATGTAAGCTGTACCTTTTTCTACTTTAGAAGACGGTTCTATTCTATATTGTATTCTAGAGTCTTCTTCCGTAAAAGTATCTTTTTCGATTGAGAGTTCTGTGTTACTATAATTTTTATTAGTCCCAAGTCTTGCTTTTTCTAGAATGTCATCAGATACATAAAACGTATGTCCATCTCCTTCTCTATATTTAAGCCCAGTTATTTTTATTCTGTCGATGCTTTCACTTCTATTGTCTAAGATTAAATCGGTTTCTTTATTTATCAATTCTTTATCATAAAATAGGAAGAAATAAGAGTCTTCACTTCCAGCTAAGACGATTTCGTTTTTATTTTTAGGCATATTACCGGAGTCGACTTTGTCTAATGAAGAAAGAGGTTTTATATCGCCAGCTATATACATGTCGTTATTTTCTATTGAAACAATCACATCTAATAATGTATCGTTTTTAAAAGTAGATTCTATGTTCTCGATATTTTCTATTTTTTTATAGTCCTCTTCTCTAAAAGGAGTGGCATCGCTTTTCTTTAAAACTACTCTTTCTATTCGACGGTCTGTGAAGTAATTGTTATATCCAGTTAAACTCGCATCGAATTCTGTCTTTCTTAAGCTCGAATACTCTGAAAAAACTATGAATGTCAAAAAGAAGTAAATGAAAAATAGCAATAAAAATTTTGTTTTTATGTTGAAGGCGTTTCTAAAGCCTAACATAAGCTTGTTTTTTTTCGTTAAATCTTTATAGGCAACTTCTACTGGAAGACACTTTTGGTATGAAGAAATGTGTTTATCTTCTATTATTTTTCCGTCATGCATCGATATTTTTCTCGTGGTGTATTCCTCTACTTGTTCATAGTTATGAGTTACTATGACGACGAGTTTATTTTGAGATATCTCCTTTAATAGTTTCATTATACTTTTAGCACTTTGAACATCCAAGTTCCCAGTTGGCTCATCTGCCACTATTATCGGTGTATCCTTGGCTAGAGCACGAGCTATAGCAACCCTTTGTTTTTGACCGCCAGATAGTTTAGATGCTTTCGTGTTTTTGTATTTAGTAAGACCGACTGTCTTTAAGATATCTAGTACTTTTGGTCTTATTTCACTTCGGTTATATCCGTTTAAGAGGAGAACTAATTCGACATTTTCAAAGACAGTGTAACTATTTACTAAGTTGAAGTGCTGAAAGATGTTTCCTATATATTTTCTTCTATATTCTTCATAATCGCTTTCCGTATAATGGCTCGTTTCTTCGCCATTTATATACATTTCTCCTTCTTCGTAGGAGTCTAATCCAGATATGACGTTTAAAAGGGTACTCTTACCACTTCCAGATTCGCCCGTAATCGTGACGAATTCTCCCATATCTAGTTCTAAGTTTATCTTATTAAAACCGCTTGAAATCGTGTTTTTATTTCGATAAAATTTTGAGACGTTTTTAAGTTTTATAATGCTCATTTATTCGTTTTCCTTTCTTTCGTATAATTCGTTGAAATTTTGTCTTTCTCCTTTATAAGTATATCCTAAAATACACTCGAGATTGACATTTTCCATCGCTTTAAATATGTTGTGGTCTATATTAGGGTCTATTTTTCTAAAGTTTTCTATGAGTTGTTTTACTTCGACTCGTTTGCCTTCGTTTTCTTCATGTTCTTCTTTTCTCTTGGTAAATTCGCAAGCACAATTTATAAATTTTAAGCCGTTGAATTTTGTCCAATTGATTATGTCTTTTTCTTTTATTAAGTACATTGGGCGGATGAGTTCTAGACCTTTAAAGTTGGAACTTGTAACTTTTGGAACCATAGTTTTGATTTCTGCACCGTATAGTAAAGATAGAAGTGTCGTTTCAATAACGTCGTCGAAGTGGTGACCTAGAGCAATTTTATTGCATCCTAATTCTGTTGCTTTATCATATAGATATCCTCTTCTCATTCTGGCACACATATAACAGGGATTTTCTTTTGCGATTTTATTCGTGACAGCAAAGATATCTGTTTTAAAAATCTCTATATTTAAGCCCAGTATTTTGGCATTGTTTTTTATTTTATCTAAAGCCCAATCCTCATATCCTGGGTCCATTACTACGTATTTTAAAGAAAAAGGTACATCGCCATGGCGGGATAGTTCTTCTAAAAGTTTTGCAAGTAAAAACGAATCTTTACCTCCCGAGATACAAACCATTATTGTATCGTTTTCTTTTATCAGTTCGTAATCTTTACAAGCTTTTACAAACTTTGCCCATATACTTTTTCGATATGTTTTTATTATGCTTTTTTCTATATCTTTTACGTTACTCATCCAGTCCTCCTAAACATAAGATAACAAAATCGTATCACAAAGAAAACATAAATGCAACTCGGCAAAAATGCTCATTTTGTTCCATAAAAAAAGAATTTTTTGTAATAAATAATGCCAAAAATTCAGATATGCCAAAAATAATGATAAAAAACAAACAAAAAAAGAAATTTTGACTGGTTCAAAACTTCTTAGTAAGTAGTTAATTAACTATTTTTTGATATTGGTTTCTCTCATATATTGCATTTAAAAATGGTATGTAATTCTTTTTAAAATTTATATATAATATTATACATATTTTTTAATAATTTTTAAATTCTTTTCTTTATTAATAAAGTTTATGGTTCGATGCCTTCGGCTCTAAAAGGGTCGGCCATAGTACCTGTTCCTATTAAGGTTTTGAAGTAATCTGGAGTTAGGTTAATAAC
>CANDHX010000022.1 GCA_947384645.1 uncultured Mycoplasmatota bacterium
ACAAACTATGTCATCTACCATAAGAAACGACAATCTATTCGATATAATGATGAGTAAACTTTTAGAAGTAAACGTAGATGCCGATGTAGAATTTAAAACTTTATCGAGCAAATACGAAGAATATAGAGAGTTCTTTACGACTTTAAACCTGATTACAACTTCTAAAATCGATAAGGACGAATCTTATATCGAAAACCAATTTAAAGTTAAGAAAAACGAAGTGGATAAGCTCACTTTCTCACTTATAAAGACGAATTATAAAAACTACTTTAAATCTGACGACTTATACGAAAAATACATATCTTTAAAAAATCCAGTCGGGATAGATTTTTTCGACATAGATAAAACCATAGTACTAGCAGATATCATAAAAAAAGAAGTAATGAAGATATTAGAAGATAATAGATTTATTTTAACGGAAGAAGCTATAGCTATAAATGGTCAAACAATCGATTGTCAAAAGAGCACCTACACGTTTACAGGAAAAGAAATATCTAACCTAATAGATAATACTATCAATTCTATAAAATATGATGAAAAAGCGTTTTCATATCTTCTTTCTTTATTAGAAGTCGACGATGAAGAATTAGAAACCTTGTTAAAAGAATTTAAAGCTAAACTCAATTTGAGTGAAACATCCGAGTTCTCATTTCAAGCGTTTACTAAAACTACGACGGACGAACCTGTTAGATTAGCTCTCGATTTCCAATATATACAAAATGCTGGATATAGGCCTTCTAAAATCGTTTATACAAAAGATACAAATTACACGAGTATCGAAATCAAAAAAGGAGACGATACAGAAAGTCTAGAGATATCTGGCGATACATCGAGCAATTTTCAAATAAAAACGATGTTTGAAAAAATGAGTGGAGAAATATTTGTCAAACGCTCAAAAGATACGATAAACTTAGAACTCGACTTTAGAAATAAAATTGACAAAAAAAGGATAATGGATGGAAAAATAGACTTAGAAATCGACGAAAAGACGAAGTCGACTTACTCTATAAAACTAAAAAGCAACCTCGATGTCTACGACGATTGGGATAAGACATCCCTCGATATAGAAGCAGACATATTATTAAACAGCGATATATCTGTTAAAAAGACTAAGATAAACAGTAGTATCTTAGAAGAGGAATTGGGCGATGATGAAAAGACAATCTCGAATAAACTGATAACTATATTGGGTGGTTCTCAAGAGCAAATTCCAAGCGATGAGCCATCTAACCCGACACCTCCAGATAATTCGGATATTCCATTTAATCCAATCGAACCTATAACTCCAGAAATTCCCGACATTCCGATTATAAATTAGAATGAATACGAAGGAACTATACCTAATTAAAAAATGACGACGATTAGTAAAAACTAATTGTCGTTTTATGTTTTTTAAGCATTTTAAATTGAATATTTTGTTAACTATCGTCAAGTAATAAAGTTAGCATACTAAAAACAACTAAAATATGGTAAAATGAAGAAGAGAAATAAAGGGAGCGATTTTTATGCAATACGTGTATTCTTTTAAAGAAGGAAATAAAGATAAAAGAGACCTTTTAGGTGGAAAAGGTGCTAACCTAGCTGAAATGTCCAATTTGGGACTACCTATTCCCGACGGATTTACAGTCACAACTGAAGCATGTCATGAATACTATAAAAACGATAAAAAAATATCTCGTGAGATAGAATTCCAAATATTATCTAAGTTGAAAGTTTTAGAAGCTAATACCGGTAAAAATTTCGGCAATCCAGAAAATCCATTATTAGTATCTGTTAGAAGTGGAGCTCCGATTAGTATGCCAGGCATGATGGATTCGATAATGAACCTAGGTATGAACACGATGATTTGTGAAGCTATGAGTAAAAACAATGCACGTATGGCGTATGACTCATATCGTAGATTTATAGAATTTTATTCAGAAGTAGTAATGGGCTATCCGACCGACCTTTTTGCAGGTTATTTGGAAGTTTACAAAAAACAAAAAGGCTACCAAACCGATTTAGACCTCACTAGTGAAGACCTAAAGATAATAGTAAATAAATATAAAGATAACTATTTATCTTATGGTGGTACATATTTCCCAGAAGACGCCAAAACTCAACTTATAAACACTATTGCCGCAGTATTCGCATCTTGGAATAACGAAAGGGCAATCAAATATAGAAGACTAGAAGGTATCTCTGACTCGATAGGGACTGCCGTAAATGTCCAAGAAATGGTTTATGGCAACATGAATGATATAAGTGGAACAGGTGTATTATTTAGTAGAAATCCGAGCACAGGAGTAGACGAACTGACAGGAGAATTCTTGATGAATGCTCAAGGAGAAGACATCGTCTCAGGTATTAGAACACCTAGTGAAATATCTAAACTAAAAGATATTTTAGATGGTGTGTACCACGAACTATACGACATAGCTAAAAGAATGGAACGCCATTATAAAGATGTGCAAGATATGGAATTCACTATTGAAAATGGCAAATTGTTCATTCTTCAAACGAGAAACGGTAAAAGAACTCCCGAAGCCAATGTCAAATTTGCTCTAGATTTCTTAAAAGAAGGACTAATCGATGAAAAAGAAGTCATAAATCGCATTAAACCAGACGATTTAGAAGTACTCTTAAAGCCTTCGTTTAGCACGGAAGCTCTAAAAACTGCCAAAGTCCTCACAAAAGGCTTAGCAGCAAGTCCTGGAGTTGCTACAGGTCATTTGGTTTTCAAAAGTGAAGATGCCAAAAGTCTAAACGACCACGATTCTATATTGGTTAGAAATGAGACTAGTGCTGAAGATATCGATGGCATGATTTATGCAAACGGAATTCTAACTAAAAACGGAGGTTTGACGAGCCATGCCGCAGTAGTCGCAAGAGGCTTTGGAGAATGTGCTGTATGTGGAGCGAGCGAATTAGAGATAGACTATATAAAGGAAACGCTTACTATAAATGGGGAAGTTTTAACTAAAGATGACTACATTTCAATAGACGGTTCTACTGGACTTGTCTATAAAGGCAAAATTCCTTTGGAAGAAACAAAGTCGAATAATGAAGAACTAAAAAGTGTCTTAGAAATCGTTTCAAAATACGAAGGAATTAAAGTTAGAGCTAATGCAGATACTGAAGAATCTGCAATTAAAGCACTAGAATTCGGATGTGAAGGTATTGGACTCATAAGAACTGAGCACATGTTCTTTAAAGAAGAACGAATACTCGAAATGCGTAAAATGATTCTTGCTAAAACGCCTAAAGAAAGAGCACTTGCTCTAGAAAAATTGGAGAATTTCCAAGAAGAAGATTTTTATAAAATATTTAAAGTTATGGGACCTCGTCCAGTAATCATAAGATACTTAGACCCCCCTCTACACGAATTCTTACCAAAAGAAGAGAAAGAAATCGAAGCTTGTGCCGCATCTTTAGAAATCGACAAAGAAGAGATACTAGATAGGATTAAAGAATTAAAAGAGACTAACCCAATGATGGGCTTTAGGGGATGCAGATTGGGAGTAAAATATCCAGAAATCAGTCTAATGCAGACAAGAGCTATAATGAGTGCCGTTATAAAACTTAAAAAAGAAGGAATCGATACAATGCCAGAAATGATGGTACCGCTCACGACTGATGCTAAAGAATTCGTCTATATAAAAAGCATCATAGACCAGACTGCTAAGAAGATGTGTGCAAATGAAGCAATCGAAATCTCTTATAAAGTCGGAACTATGATAGAAACTCCTAGAGCAGCTATCATGAGCTCTCTAATAAGCAAGTATGCCGACTTCTATTCTTTCGGTACAAACGACCTAACTCAATTGGTATATGGGTTTAGTAGAGATGATGCCGGCAAATTCTTAGATTATTACTACGATAAAAAATTGTATTCCAAAGACCCATTTAAAACGCTCGACACTGAAGGCGTCGGTACTCTTATGGAATTAGCTAAAGATACGGCTTCACGTAAAATAGAAATGGGCATATGTGGAGAACACGGAGGAGACCAAGAATCTATAGAATTTTGTGAATCAATCGGCTTAGACTACGTATCATGTTCGCCGTTTAGAGTACCTAGTGCACGTCTCATTAGTGCAAAGATTGCTTTAAAAAATGCAAAATAGACATTTCGAAGACCCATTTTTAAGTATTCTTCCAAAGTTGGATTTACATGGCGAGACGACCGATATGGTGGAATATTTAGTAAAAGACTTCATCACTTTAAATAGAAAAATGAACAAGCTTAAAATTCAAATAATCCACGGAAGACATGGAAAAAGATTAAAGGAAAGAGTAAAAGAAGTATTAAAAAAAAGTGATGAAGTCTCCAAATTTTATATATACGGTTTTAACGATGGCCTAACGATTGTTGAACTTAAACCGATTGATAAAAAGAACTAGTAAAATCAAAATAAATATGTTAGAATAAAAACGAAAGTAAAATTAGACAAATAAGAAAGAGTGATTAATTATGGCATTCGATAAATTAAAGAAAATGCTAGGGGACGAAGACGATAGAGAAATAGTAGACGAAGAGACGTTTTATACAATAGAGGAAAACAAAGATAAACCTCAAAAAGAATCTACTAATCAAATGATTTTAGTCGAACCTCGTGCTTATTCAGAAAGCCAAACCATCGCCGACCATTTAAAATCAAAAAATACAGTAGTCGTAAACTTAAAAAGAGTAACAGATGCACAAGCTAAAAGAATAATCGATTTTTTAACGGGAACTCTCTATGCGATTGGTGGAGACCTCCAGAAAATTGGCCCAGGAATATACTTATGTACTCCTAAAAATGTAAGCGTCCAAGGAAAAATAAGTGAATCTGAAGACGGAAAGTCTAAAAAGGGAGACGACGAAATAGACTGGTAATATAATAAAGGGTGATGAACTATGGAAAGGTTTAATAGTTCTTTTAAGGGTTATAATATCAAAGAAGTTAATAAATTTGTCGATGATATGACTCGTGAATATGGAGCAATAATAGACAAATTAAAAAATAAAGACATCGAAATACAAAAACTCAAAAATGAAAACGAAAACTTGAGAAACCAGATTAGCAAAAATAGCATCGGTTCTATATATAATACGAACGAAGAGATTACTAAACTTGCCAAAATGGAAGCTAAAACGATAATCGATGATGCTAAAAAGAACGCTTCAAGAATTGTAAATGATGCCTTATTAGAAGCAGAAAAGATAGAAGTAAGAGCTGAAAACCTTAGAAGAAATATGGTCACTTTCAAAAGACGTATGAAAACTGTAGTCAAATCCCAACTGGAAACGATAGAAGATATCGAAGAGATTAAATTAGATGAATAGACTCCTTTTAGGAGTTTTTTAGTGGTTTCCTTAGAAAAAGGTGCAACTTGTTGATTAAATCCTTAGAATAAAGTATAAAAAGCATGGATTACGATTTATACTATTGTAAAAACGATGCAACGAGTGAAGTCGATTTTCTAATTTATAAAGAAGGAAAAATAATACCTATACAAGTAAAGGCTGGAAGTAATGTTAAATCTAAGAGTCTAGACATCTATATAAAGACTTACAATCCTTCAATTTCATATAGATTTAGTATGAAAAATTTCGGCTATGATAAAAATAAAAAAATTAAATCCAGACCTTTATATGCCGTATTTTGTTTAGAAAAAGAAAACAATTGATGCATTAGTCTTGATTGTTTTTTATTGAATAAAATTTGCAAAAATGCTACAATACATTCCAAAAGAGGGGACAACTATGCCTAATAATTATATAGAAAGCGTAAGATATACAATATACGAAAAATCGTTAGAACAGTTCAATTTTATAACTGCAACGGATAAGGAAAAAGAAGAACACAAAAAAAATTTTCCAATTTACTATTCTGACCACGAATTATTAAAAGACTTCGATTGGGTATATGAACATGCCGAATGTCTTTTTGAAAACGGATATTATTACGTAAGATTACACGGAGTAGATGCCTATTATACGCTTTTTATAGCTATAACTAAAAAATATGATTTAGAAAGTGATTATCAAAAATTTATAAACTATCCTTCTAAAGAGAAAGACTCTTTTATGGAAAAATGGTATTACTTTGCCATGCAAGTGGTAAATTTCTTTTTTAAAGACGATTATGTCATCTATGACCTTTTAAAAAAAGACGGATTTCTAGAATACTTTATGCGTTATAAAGAGTTATACACTCCAGATATGTTTAAATACTTACCTAAAGAAGTTTTTGTTAAAGTATTTGATAGTACAAGACTAATAGAACACTTTTTAAATCATTTAAATGAACTCACCCCGGATATAATTCCCCATATAGCAAGGGAACAAATTTTATTAGATTCCAAATTTATTAAAACTGTAGTAAGAACGCATCACTTATTCGATTCTTATAGACTTCTAAGAAGTATTTCCAAGCATTTTTCTATTGAGCCATACATAGAAGAACACAAAAAATTTTGCGATAGAGAAGTACAAGAGATAAAGGACGGAATATTTACCTTTTTAAAAGAAGAATACGACCTTGCCCCCGACTTTATAACGAGCGAATACTATAATCGAGATGACCTAAAAAAGCAAATAACGAATAGAATAAAAGACATTTATGGAATTCCTAGCATTCCTAAAAAACTCTTTTTTGAATGCTTGAGCAAATACTATCTAATCGGTTTTTTCATCAGTCGACATTATGAAACTGACCCCTATAACTTATTAATCGACATAGAAACACTTTACGCATTTGCAATTAGGCATTCACACGATTTAAAAGGCAGATACATTTATGAATTTTTACTACACAGCGAAGAATACGATTTAATGACGCTGCTCGAATTTTATGAAAAGGCAAAGAGTTGTCCTTTAAAAGATATGTTATATGACGACTGGATGCAAGAAAAAGAACGCATGATAAATGATATAAATAGTTCTCTATTAGACCTATCGACTTTACCTATTAAAGAAAATGAAACTGGACTATCTTACTACGAAATAGATAACTTCGACGACTGCATATTAGTAACCAATACGAATGTCGACATACACTCCAAAAAAGAGATTGCAAAATTGGTTATAGACGTCAAAAATGGACATAGACCACTGGAGTGGATTAGCTATCACGATAATCTTCATCAAGGTATCTATCGGGATGAGGAGGACTATGGACAGACGAGCATTAAATTTATCATGGGACCATTAGACCCAAAAAGAGTTGGCATTGTTAATCATCAGGATGCATACTCCCTAGGGATAACAGAAATAGAAAATGATGGACAATCGAGTTTCAAAAGAAGACTATATACGGCAAAAGAACTTTTAAAAAACACTAAATCATATAACGAAATCACTTATTTAGTAGACGGAACTCCTTTTTTACCGGTTGGATTATTAGTGGAAGAAAAAATCACCGACATAGAAGTTAATGTCGCTAGAGAACTCGGAATTCCTATATATTTTAGACGTCATCGCATAGGAGATATCAAAAGTTATTACTTGGCACACAAAGACGACACTCCACTTTACCAACACTACGTTTACGAAGAAGATAGACGCATGCTCTTTTGACGATTTTGTATAAAAAAGGTCAAAAATCCTTGTTTTAATTAAAATATTTGATAAAATAAACTTAGTAGGTGGTAGTATGTTTTACGTTAAAAACAAAGAATTGACAAAAGATTTTAGATTTAGAGAGAGTTTCAAAAGCTCTGAGTTACCAGGATATATAAAACACTACGTTCTAGAAGGAGAGGAAATCTGGGTAGCATATAAAACGAACCGTGACCACGGTGTATTCACAGAGGATAAAATCGTCCTTTTCGATAGCATCAACAAAACTCAAAAACAGATTTATACGATACCTTATAAATCTATCTCGACGATAGCGGTAACTTTCGAAGAAAGAAGTGCTGAACTCTATTTATATTTAGATTGCGGATATCCGATAGCCTTGAGATTTATCGACATGAAGCCAGAAGATAAAATAAGATTGAGAATTTTATATACAGCAATAAATAGGGTAGTATGCGGAAAAAAACCTTTAAAAACCGATGTCGAAAGACTCATAAACGATGACGTAAGTTTAAATAAAAACGCTAAAAATTAATACTAGAAATAGTATTTTTTTCTTGACCTTTTTAATATTTTAAAGTAGTATATACTCACGTTTTGGAAGTGATAAAGTGAGTAAAAATGGTTATAGTAACATCGCTTATGAAGATGCAGTAAGACATTATAAAAATAATAATCTATTTGTAGCAAGAACACTCTTTGAAAAGCTTCTTGGTATACCTCGATATAGAAAATATGCATTGTTATATCTTTTCCAAATAGAGATAAAAGACGGCAATATAAAAAGAGCTAGAGAAATTGTCAACAAATTAAAATCGATGGGTATACCAAACGGGTTAAACATAGCCACATTGGAACAAATCGAATATAATTTTGACAAAAGTAAAAAGTTTCTTAATGAATGCCTTTTCAAGCCTTCCATTTCTAAAGTGGCATCCTTATACTTAGCTAAGATATATATTCAATTGGGTGATTATGATACAGGAAGGGAACTACTAAAAAGATTACAAGAAAATTATGATTTCTATGTTCAAGCAACTTTCTCTTTAATCAGCTTAAGTATTTTACAAGAGGACTTCGAGGAAAGTGAAAGATTATTGAGAAACTTAGATACCTCTAGAATGACCCCAAAAGTGTTAAGTCATTATAGAAAAACCGAAAACATTATCAAGTATTTAAAAGGACAAATAGATAAGATACCTAATTCAAAGAGGGAAGAATCCAATTATATACTAAATTTATTCCAAGACGAAAGCGATGAAACTTTACTAGCTCATATAAAAAGACACGAAATAAAAAGACGAAATGCACCTCCTATTTTATTTCAAGAAAATCTCGATTATGAAAAGCTGTTATCTGATATAAGCGAGCAAATTTCATCTATGAACGGAAATCATTTTGAAGTATCCGATATGTACCGTTTCAAACTAGATTATCCTGTGGGAATTACTCCGACTGGGACTACTAAAGATATATGCGTAGCTACAGTAATCGGTACTAAAAAAATAATTACTGCATATCCCATATTATTGTCGAGCGAATTCGATAGAGAAGGTCTATCTACTAGCAAGACATTACAGATGAAAAGACAAAATAACGTTAAAAAGCAATAAAAAAGCCATACGTTAAAGTATGGTATTTTTTTAATTATCTATTGTAGAATTCAACTATCATCGATTCGTTAATTTCAGCGTTAAGCTCGTTTCTTTCTGGATATCTAACGAATGTACCGCTCATCTTCTTAGCATCGAATTCGACATAAGCTGGGCGAGTAATATTGGCTTCTAAACTAGCTTTAATTTGAGGATGTTCCATTGAACTTTCCTTTACGCTAATAGTCATTCCAGGTTTAACACTAAATGATGGGATATCTACCTTTTTGCCATCGACCAAAATATGTCCATGGTTAACTATTTGTCTTGCACCACGTCTAGTAGTAGCTAATCCCATTCTATAGACTACATTGTCGAGTCTGCTTTCCAATAATTTAAAGAAATTTTCACCGGTAATACCTTGCATTTTAGAAGCTCTATCGAATGTACGTCTGAATTGTTTTTCGGTTAAACCGTACATAAATCTCATCTTTTGCTTTTCTTGAAGCTGTGTTCCGTATTCACTAGCTTTTTTCTTTCTATCTGTTCCGTGTTGTCCTGGAGCATAAGGTCTTTTAGCTAGTTCCTTACCAGTTTCAAGAGTACTAAAACCTAGTCTTCTAGACTTTTTATAAGCAGGTCCTGTATATCTTGCCATCTAAAATCCTCCTTTCATACTTTGTTTTGCACATGTGAAAGTTATCATATCCACTTTATCTATGGGAGTTTGTAAATTGTTCGCTTGGCAGTAAGTTACTTAAAACGAGTACAAACACATATAGAAAAATAGATATAAACTGCCATAAATGCTATAAGTATTATACATATAATGAGTTTATTTGTAAAGAAAAAATACCTTTGATAGAGTAAAATGGAATCGGAAATGCGAAAAGTAAAATAATATGTACAATAATATCTTTTTGTGATTGAATTAATGGCTATCACTCATAGTTTTCTTTTTTATCTTTAAATCAGCTTCTGATTTTTGTTTTTCATTTAATATTTTTATACGCCCTAAAAAATTTATGATGATTTCCCACTCTTCATCACTTAATAAATTTGCATGACTTATCCCATAAACTGACTCTAAAATGCTAATCGTTTTTTTTGATAAAGTATGCCCATAATTTTCAAAAATATTGCGAACATCTTCTATAGTTGCTTTGCTCATATCGAAATAATCGGGATAAACTTCTTTAAGCAATTTGAAAGTTACGTATTTATTAGTTCGGAGTTTTACTAAAGAACCACTATATTTAACTTTTCTAAAATATCGTTCAAACCATTTCGTATCAGTCAAACCGAATTCTTCTTTATGATTTTGATAAAATTTAAAGACGTATTCTTTAGTAAATTCATTAGCTTTTCTAATTCCTTGCTGATGTTTAATCATAGCTATCGTAAACATTTTTATTAAATAATTTACTGCGGTATGACCAAGATTGGGATAATATTTTAGAGCTATATCACTTTGAGTTATTCTTTTTTCATAATATAGAAAGCATATATCTATGGCTACCTTCTTATCTCCATAAAAAGGTATATCATCACATTCCGCATTACTCCAAAAATAGTCAAAATCGATTCCTGTAGCTAAACCATTTTTTAAATCGTAAAGATGCATTCTTATCTTCTGCATTAAAATAGCAAATTGATGACTAGATAAATCAGATTTCTTTTGAATTTCTGATTCTTGCATATTATCTCGGTATAACATCGTCAAAATCTCTCTATCCTCTAATATAAAATACTTTAAATAGGGCTTTATATCGATATCAAATAGAACCTTTCCTTCGATTTCTTTAGCCATGTATTTTTTAATAGTGAGAATTCCCTTATATAATCTATTGCGTGCTGACGGAGCTTGTAAACCGAATTTTTCAGCAATCATGGAATTCGTATAATAAGTTGTTCCATAAAGTCCATAGGCATTTATTATAATTTCTTTATCATCATCCGATAAAGGTAATCTTTTATCTTGTAAAACACTCTCCAAAGTTTTTCTGTCGATAAAATCTATAGAAGTCTTGAGAAGTCCAATCTTATGAGCAGCAACGTGCTCTATAGCAATTCTAATAACTGACCCTATATTGTTTTTGATTCCTAAAATTTCAGCAATGTCAATAGGGTACTTCTTCTGTCCATTTTTATTATATTCATTTTTTAAACCATAAAATAGAGATAAAATTTGGCGTTCTCTAATCGATAAAATATTAGTAGATTCATGTTCCAATACAGATGACTCGATATCATCGATATACAACTTGACATTTTTAATAGCCGTTTTATTAGCTAAACGATTAAATTTATTTACTATTTTGCGAACTTTTTCTAAGTCTTCTCCTAAAATTTCTGCTGTAACAACAGAACTTCTGTTCTTTATATATAATTCTATAACTCTCATATTATCACAAGAAAATTTAGAATTACTCAGTACATTTTTTAAAAATTCACTAGTATAGTTCTTTTTTGTACTAGTAATTCCAAAACGATAATAATCCATTGCTAAACATGCATATTTAACTAATTCAGCAACTCTTCTTTGACTAAAGTTTTCATCTTTATATTCACAAGCAATTTCTATATATGATTTAGATTCTAAAAAGTGCATCTTAGCTATTTCAAAATGAGGACTCTTTAAAGTAAATTCATCATCCAATAAAATTCTACTATATATTTCTTTATCGTCGAGAAAGCTGTAAGGAGTAGTTCCAAGAAATATACTAATTGCTTTGTTTTTTGCTCTTCTAAAGTCCTTTTCAACATCATATAAAGATTCATTTAAAAATTCTGCTATCTCCCTTATAATTAAAGGTCTATCGTTTACTCCATAATATAAATCGAGCAAATATACTTCGTTTTTATCCAATTTAAGAAGACATTTTTCTCTTATACATAAATATTTTTCCAAATCGAAATTATCAGATTTATAATCTTCTATTCTATAGTACAAAAAAGAAAGTTTAGCTAAGATAAGTTCTTTATTTATATTATAAAAATTTTTTTTAGCGACTTTTTTATTTCCTTTTTTAAAGTAAACTAAATCTAAAAATTCTTGTTCCCGTAAAGTAAATAGATTTTTATTTTTTAAAAATACTGGATATAGAAAAGATTTAGGTATTTCATGAATAGCAAATCCGTATTTACTGTAGTTGACATTTTGTTCTACAGAAACTCTATTATATTTTATAGGTATAATAGGGGCAAATCCCAAAAATCTTTTTAAAATTTCTAATGTTTTTTTATCATAAGGTACGTTTAAGCCATCGGCAAGTCCTAAAATTTCATCGATCCCCAAATCGCCAAAATAAGATTCAACCAAATTTCTTCCATTTAAATATTCACCAAAAAAGGAATCTAGACTTAACTTGTAAATCTTATTTTTATATTCCTTCGTCATATACTCATGGAATAGAATATAACACATATCTTTTTTAGCACTTTTAATAGAAAATTCGATTTCTAGTTTTTTAGTTTCCACATAATTGAAATCTCTATTGATTAACTGAGCAATCCTCTTACTATCGAAATAGAGATTACTGAGTAGCAATTCTTTTAAAATTATTTGCTCGGTACTATCAAATCTATCTCTTAAGAAAAAGAATAAAGTATAGTTTTGGAGAAATGCTGGTTCGATCTTAATTGAATCAAAAGGATATTCTTTCTTGATGGCATCGATATACTTTCTTTTTAAAGTATAATCTTTATCGAACATACCTCTTATTTTGTTATTCGCTCTTTCTTCTCCTAACCTAATAGCTTCATTTGTTACTCCAAAATAATCACCAATTTCAACTAATGTCAAAGGTGAAGAAGAAATCG
>CANDHX010000023.1 GCA_947384645.1 uncultured Mycoplasmatota bacterium
CGACTTAAATCTTTTTTTGTATATATTTGGTCTCACATCTATTGTAACTCAACAATAAAAATATCAGAAAATAACGAAAATAGTTGAAAAAATCTTACTTTTAAAATAAAATAGCACCCAAAGGAGAAAATCGAAATGGAAGAATTTAAATATGCAACTATGTCAGAAAAAAAAGCCATGACCACTATAGAGCTAGGAGGATACCACTGTAAAAAAAGAAAATACGAATTTAAAAATGGAGTCCCAATAAAAGGAATAAAACTTAGAAAATTGATACACCCTATTGTAGTTGGTGCTCTTAAACTCGATAGAATAATGTCCAAAGAAAAAACAGACATGCTTAATAAAGAAAAAAGGCCAATAATATATGCTTGCACGCACATAGGAGGAAGCGATGTAGAAAGAATTATCGAAGCCTTAAATGCTCCTTCATTCCTATTTTTTGGAGACCCAGCCCCTATGTATAAAGATACTGGAGTACATGCTCTTGCTATTTTAAAAGGAACTATCGAACTCGAAACCAAAGATAAAGAGGATAGACACATTTCATACGAACGTGCTATAGAACTTCTAACTCGTGGTGGCGATTTGATGATTTTCCCAGAAGGTGCTTGGAACCCATTCGAACATCTTCCCGTTATGAAGCTATACTCTGGTACTGCTAGAATGGCAATTGAAACTAATGCTATTATTATTCCAGTTGCTATAGAACAATACGAAGATAGATTTATAGTAAATGTTGGAGAGAAAATAAGAACCCATAAAGATATGGATTATAAATGGCTCAATAGAATTTTAAGAGACACTCTTGCTACATTAAAATACGAAATATGGGAAACTCAACCTAGATTAGAAAGAAAACATACCACTCAACAAATGGTTTGGGACGGAGTCTCTGTAAAAGAAAGACTCGAAAAACAAAGAGAATACGACGAAAAATTTAGACAATCTATTATAGAAAGACGTTCTGAATATGGCTCACTAGACGATGTATATTCTACAATTTTACACGACGATTCGCCTACTGCCGACGAAATAATCGCATCTATTCAAAATAGGATAGAAGCCTTAGAATTCCTAAAAAGAGAACTTCAAGTAGTAGACAATCTATTTAGAGAAATTAAAAATATGAGAAGCAATCGACAATTGGAACTCGATAGTCAAAAAGAACAAATAATAAATATCCTAATAGATATTGGAAAGAGATTAGATACAATTAAAGAAATTAACTCTATTCTAGAACCAGTTAGTAGTTCTTTAGAAGAGTATGACTTTGACTCCTCAATTGCTAAAAGAAACGAAGAAATCAAAAAAAGAATGGATGAATTTCAAAGAGAAGCAGGAACTTATACAATAAAATTTTATCCAAGCTTTCGAAGGCTAAAACTGCATATAGAATCGACTTAAAATAATAGTTGTTAAAACTCGACTTGCAATGATATAATCATAATGAAAGTAGGTGCCACATGGAAACTTTACTTCTACCATTTGCAAGTCTTTTTATTGCTGTTTTATTATTGATAGTCTTTTTTACAAAAGAAAACATCGACAACAAAGAGACAAAAATTTATTCCAAAATGCTCATAGTCAATTTAGCTTTTTCTTTCTTAGCTATAATAGGGTATGTAATAGCTAAAACAACTGACCATATCTTGCTTGTTGCTTTTATACAAAAAGTCTATATGTCCTTGATGATACTTCTAGCCCTTTATAGTGTCTTATACAATATTACAATTCTAGACATAAAAGAAAAAACTAAAGAAAATATAAATAAAATTCTCTATGTTATTTGGTTTATTTTATCTATCGCTATTTGTTTACTACCACTCGAAGTCATAAATGAAGGAGCCATTTTAGACGGAAGTGGCTTATCTTACAAGGTTGCCATATTGGGATTGATACTATTTTTAGCAGGACTTATAATAACGACAATCATTTTCTTAATTCGCCAAAAATTTAATTACAAAAAGATAATTCCCTTTATAGTTTTGATACTTCTTTATATAAGCGGAATGATTTTAAGAGTATACTTGCCCTCTGCCTTATTTGAAAGTTTCTTTTTCTCTTTCATGTTTTTAATAATGTTTCATACCATAGAAAACCCCGATATAAAAATGATTACCGAACTTAATATTGCCAAAGAAAATGCCGAACGTGCCAATCGAGCAAAAAGCGATTTTCTATCTAGTATGTCTCACGAAATAAGAACACCACTAAATGCCATAGTTGGGCTTTCTGAAGATATGGGAATGAGAGAAACTTGTCCTATCGACATGAAAGAAGATTTAGCTGATATAATAAACGCTTCTCAGACTCTTTTAGAAATAGTGGGAAATATTCTCGATATCAATAAGATCGAAAGTGCCAAAATGGAAATCAATGAAGTACCATATGTTTTCAAAGAAGAAATCACGAGCTTAGCAAGAGTCCAAGCATCGAGAATTGGAAATAAACCTATAGACTTCAACATAGATATAGCTGAAGACATTCCCTACGAACTAGTGGGCGACAAAATCCATATCAAACAGATAATCAACAATCTTTTATCAAATGCGATTAAATATACAGATGAGGGAAAGATTAATTTTTCTGTAAAATGCATTAATGAGAAAAATGTATCCTTTCTAATAATCTCAGTAAAAGATACTGGAAGAGGTATAAAATCTGATGATATAAATAAATTATTTACAAAATTTGAACGTCTCGATATAGAAAAAAATTCAACTACAGAAGGAACAGGTTTAGGATTAGCAATAACCAAGAAACTAGTCGAGATGATGGGCGGAAAAATAAACGTCGAAAGTACCTACGGGAAAGGCTCGATATTTGTAGTTCAAATACCTCAAAAAATAAGCAAAATGACAAGACCCCTTACCGATACTCAAATGATTGATACGGCAAAACTGTTCTTAGAAAACCAAGCTACAAAAAAAATTAGTTATGAAGAAAAGAGTATATTGATAGTAGACGACAATAAACTGAACATCAAGGTTGCTAGGAAAAGTTTGACACCACTTCATTTTAAAAAAGTAGATGAATGCTACAATGGAGAAGAGTGTTTAGAAAAAATAAAATTCGGATTAAAATATGATATAATTTTAATGGATATAATGATGCCTGTAATGAGTGGACAAACGGCTTTGCAAAAACTTCGTGAAATGAACGATAACTCCATTGTCATTGCTCTTACAGCGGACGCCATAGCTGGTGCCGAAGAAAAATACAAACAAATGGGCTTTGACGACTATATTGCAAAACCTTTTAACCAACAAGAAATAAAGAAAAAACTGGATAGGATATATAAAAATATAAGCGATGCAGCTAATTCCGATGTAGAACTTCCAAAAATGATTAACTAACTTCATAACAAATTAAATATTAAAGTTTAACCTTTTACTAAGTTTACCTCAAAAGTAAACTTTTTTTCATAAGACATTTTTCAAGACAAGGTACATTTTTAATAACAAAAGAGCTGTATTCTATTTTTTTATTTAATAAAATAGCAGTTAGAAAAAAAGAAAACATTGTTGTTTAAATACAAAAAAACAAATAGAAGACAAAATACTTTTCTCAATGATTATAAGTTATTTTTGTAACGTGTTTGTAACTCATATAAGTATATAATGATAATGTAAAAAGAAAGGAAGAAGTTTATGGAAATTTTAAAAGTAGAAAACTTATCAAAAATATATGGAAAAGGAGATACAAAAGTAAAAGCTTTAGATGACGTCTCATTTTCTGTCGAAAAAGGCGAATTCGTTGCAATCGTCGGAGCTTCGGGTTCTGGTAAATCGACGCTTCTTCATCTAATAGGTGGAGTAGATAGACCGACTAGTGGTAAAGTATTCATCGACGACAAAGATATATATGCCCTAAATGATGAGAAACTAGCCATATTTAGACGAAGACAAGTAGGGCTAATTTATCAGTTTTACAACCTAATCCCGATTTTAAACGTAGAAGAAAATATAGTATTACCTTTAAAACTCGATAATAGAACTATAAATCAAAAATATTTAGATGAATTAATTAAAACATTGGGGCTCGAAAAAAGAAGAACTCACTTACCTAATGAATTATCTGGAGGTCAACAACAAAGAACTTCGATTGGACGAGCACTAATAACAAACCCTGCGATAATTCTCGCCGATGAACCGACTGGAAATCTGGATTCAAAATCTAGTGAAGAAATCGTCGAACTGTTAAAAAAATCTCATAGAGATTATAAACAGACAATCATAATGATAACTCATAATCTAGAAATAGCTAAAAATGCTGACCGTATAATAAAAATAGAGGACGGAAGGATAGTAGGTGAGTCATAATGGATATCCTAAAAAAACTCACGAAAGAAAACCTTAGGCACAACATAAAAAGGGCAATCGGTACGACGATAGGAATAATTCTCTCTGTCGCCTTAATCTGTGCAGTCTCTGGAATGATTACTAGCTTTAGGGCTACTCTTATAAATGAAAGTGTCTCAAGAGAAGGTTACTTTCATCTCATGCTCGATAAAGTTAAAGAAAGCGATTACGAAAACCTAAAACTAAATAGGGACATCAAAATGATATATCCTTTATATAATGTTGGATATGCATATTTAAAAGATAATACTGAAAGTAATTTCCCTTTTTTAAGGATATATTCTACACCCAAAAATGTATCCGAAGATTTGAGATTTGAAATAGTAGAAGGGTCTTATCCTTCATCAAAAGAAGAAATAGTTGTATCGAAAAAATTTCTTACAGATAACAGTTTGAAAGTAGGAGATGAAATAGAATACGATGTCGGATTTCGCTATACATTAGACGGCTTTGAACTTAAGGATAGCAATCCATATATTAAAAACGAAGAATGTTTTAAAAATGTCAAAAAGAAAAAATACAAAATTACAGGAGTAGTTAAAAGAAATGGATGGAATTACATCTATTTCGGTTTGACAAATGGAGAAACAGCAGAAGATTTAAAAACTTTTATAGCTTTTAAAAATCCCAAAAACTATGAAAAATCTACTGATATGATTAAAAAAGGCAAAGATTACATATCTTCTTATAATCGTGAACTGTTGAGGTGGGAAGCATTTGCTATGGGAGATGACACCGTTACTACCATATTTACACTTGCTTCTATAATAATCGGCATAATAGTATTTGCTAGCGTCTTTTGTATCCGCAATTCATTTGCCATTTCGACAACCGAAAAAATGAAGATGTTCGGTATGCTTGCAAGTGTTGGGGCAACCAAAAAGCAAATTAAAAAAAGCGTCATTTTAGAAGGATTAATACTTGCTTTAATCGGTATTCCATTAGGTATCCTATCGGGCATTTTTGCAGACTTTGTCTTGATAAAAATAATAAATATAATCTTACAAAACGGTGCCGTAACAGAAGTCAACATGGTTTTCAAAATAACTCTATTGCCGATTATTATATCCGTAATTTTGGGATACATAACTATCTACCTATCATCTCTTTCTTCAGCTAGAAAGGCGAGTAAAGTAAGTCCTATTGATAACTTAAAAAGCAATAATGAAATAAATATTAAATCTAAAAAATTGAAAACGCCAAAAATCATATCAAAAATTTTTGGTACAGGTGGAGAACTAGCCTATAAAAATTTAAAGCGAAGTAAAAGAAAATATAGAACTACTGTACTATCACTAACGACGAGTATATTTGTCTTTATCTCGATGTACTCATTTATAAATGAAGGCTTCAATCAAAGCGAATTATACTATAGAGACTATGATTACAATATCTCTTTATATAATGAAAAAAGAAACGATTATTCTACTTCTATGGATGAAGTAAAAAAATTGAATGGAGTAGATAGGATATACGAAGTTTATGCTTTAAAAAACTACGAATATCTCAAGGTTTTCGATATGTCTAAAGTTAACATCGATGATAGTGACTTAGCCATGAATGAAAATAACAAACAATACATGAGTCTATCAGTTGTCGCTCTAAGTGATGACACATTTAGAGAATACACTAAAAAGATTAAGGCAAATTATAATGAAGTAAAAGATAAAGGTATTCTCGCTGATGAAGCGATATTCTATAGAGAAAATGGTAACCAAGAATATAAATCCGTTATAGAAAGAGCTTATAAATATAAAAAGGGCGACGTTATCCAAAGTGAACTCTCAGAGTCTAAAACTCCTTTCGATATAACCATCGGAGAAGTAGCTAAAGAAAGGCCTTATGGTTATGAAAGTTCATACTATAGTGGCGGATACATCGTAATAAATAAAGACTACTTTAAAGACTTAAATTACATGACAGACCACACTTTAATCTACTCAAAAGAACCGGATAAATTGTGCGACTCTATAAAAAAATTAAATTTAAGCTTATCTATAATTAACTTCGAAGAACAGTATAGAAGTGAGAGGGCAATGACCTTAGTAATATCGATTTTCCTATATGGATTTATAACAGTTATTACTCTAATTGGAGTTACGAACATATTTAATACCATAACTTCAAATATGGAACTGAGAAGTACTGAATTCGCAATGTTGAAAAGTATCGGAATGACAAAAAAAGAATTCAATAGAATGATAAATCTGGAAACACTCTTCTATTCCTTTAAATCGCTTCTCTACGGTACTGTACTTGGATTAATCGGTTCATTATTTATTCATCATGCATTCAATGAAAAAAATGTCTTTAAATATACATTGCCTTTTAAAGCCATATTGATATGTATTGTTGCAGTAGTACTAATAGTCTACATTATAATGAAATATTCGATTTCTAAAATTAACAAACAAAATACTATTGAAACTATAAGGAACGAAAATATTTAACCATAAAGAGGCAGTTGCCTCTTTTTCTCATTAAAGATTTTTGATAAAATACAGAAGGAAAGGAAAACTATTTATGACTTTATTATTAGTAGAAGATAATATGACAATTGCTAAGGGTTTAGAATATTCTTTAAAACTAGAAGGATACGACATCTTGATTGCTACCAAAATAAATGAAGCAAGACTTCTAATCGAATCCCATAAAATCGATTTAATTCTCTTAGATATCACCTTACCAGATGGAAATGGTTACGAACTATACGAGAAAAAAATCGACCTACTTAAAATTCCTACCATTTTCTTAACAGCAAAAGACGACGAAGACGATATAGTAAAAGGATTAGTTATGGGAGCAGACGATTACATAACAAAACCCTTTTCTACAAAAGAACTTATTGCTAGAATAGGCAAAATATTAAATCGCAATAAAAAAAATAACATCATATCGTGGAGAAATATCGAATTCGACATGGACAAAATGGAAGTGTTCAAAGACGGAAATAAGATAGATTTGACGAGTCTAGAAATCAAGATTTTAAAAATATTGTTTTTAAACATGAATAGGGTAGTGAGTAGAAATACTATATTAGATAAAATTTGGGAATGGACTGGCAACGATGTCGACGACCATACGATTACTGTCTATATAAAAAGAATTCGAGAAAAATTGCAAAGCGACATAATCATCACGATAAAAGGTATCGGTTATAGGATCGATAAAGATGAAAAATAGAGTAGAATTTAAAAAATGCTTAAAAAAGATCTTTACAGTTTTTCTAATTGGCACTTTCACCTTTTTGTTTATTCTAATCCTTCAATATAAAGAGTTTACTAAAAATACAAATCATTCGGTAAACACTATCTTAATAAGATTAAAAGAAAAATACCCAAATTTTGATGAAAAAGAAATAATAGAAATATTAAACGATAAAAACATTACTAAAAAATCTTTTGTAGAAAAATATGGGATAGATTTAAACAGCGAAGCTATCGTAATAAAAAACGACTTTCTATTTTCTAAATATCTAATTTTTGATGTCCTAGTTTTTCTAATAATCGTATTTTTAATAATTATGATATTTGCTAGTTTTAACGATAAAAAAGATAGAGAAATAAATAAAATTACCAAATTGATAGAAGAAATCAACCACAAAAATTACAAATTGGACATCGACAACATTTCAGATGATGAACTATCTATTTTAAAAAACGAAGTATACAAGACGACTATAATGCTAAAAGAACAAGCAGATAATTCTCTAAAAGATAAAATCGATTTAAAAAATTCATTGAGTGACATATCACATCAATTAAAAATGCCTCTTACGTCTATTCTAATCATGCTAGATAACATCCTAGACGATAAAAATATGCAAGAAGATACAAAAGAAGATTTTATAAGAGAGATAAAAAGAGATATCATGAATATAAATTTCTTAATTCAAAATATCTTAAAATTATCCAAACTCGATTCTAATACAGTGCATTTTATCGAAGAAGAAACCTCAATTGAAAACCTAATCGATAATGCGATAAGAAACGTATCATCTCTAGCCGACTTAAAAAATGTAACAATCATTAAAAAAGTGGATGTCAAAAACAAAATCACCTGTGATATAAAATGGCAAACCGAAGCTATTACAAATATTTTAAAAAATTCTATCGAACACAGCTTTCAAGATAGTAATGTTACAATTTTAGTAGGAGAAAACAAAATTTATATGCAAATATCTATTAAAGACGAAGGTTCAGGTATTCCAAACGAAGAATTGCCACATATTTTCGAAAGATTTTATAAAGGCAAAACTTCTAAAGACGATTCTATTGGAATCGGACTATCACTAGCCAAAACTATCATCGAAAGTGCGAATGGAACTATTTCTGTCGATTCTTCTTCCAAAGGAACTGAATTTAAAATCAAATATTTTAAATGAAGAAAATTAGATTTATGCGATACAGGATTGCATCTTTTTAAAGATAAGCAATCCTTTTTATTTTTGAAGATTGAGTTTCAAAAAAACTTTTTTTATTAAAAATTGATAATAATTATCTACTTTTAGTTCTTTTTTTAGACTTTTGATGAGAAAAATAAAATCTACCCGGTATAATAATAAGTAGAGGATGATAGAAAGAAGGAATGAATGAAAAAAATAATTATGCTACTAGCTATGCTTACATTTGCAACAAAAATAGAAGCAAAAAATGTCTATTCTGATTATGAATTTGTAGGCTATAACCTAGAAGCAAAAGAGAACGACGAGTTACACAAATATGAAAGAGTTTTAATGAACAGATTTTACAAACTAGAAATGGACGACTTTGCCTATCTAGAAAAAGACGACGAAGGAAAATATAGCCACGTAGATAAAAACGATTTTAAAAAAGAAGTGAGATATTCAAAAAAATACTCAGGAAACAGAAGCGAAGAAGCAATCACCTTTATAAAAGAACCAGAAAGATACCTAATAGATAAAATACAATTAAACGATATAAAACGATACAGTTATTTCCACCCCAAAGAAATAGAAGTGTTTTATAAAGAAAAGAAGTTAGCCATAGAAGTTAAAAATTATCAGGGCTTAACGGACGGAAATTACGATACACAAGTCACGATAAACGAAGACTCATTAGAAATCGTATTGCCTAATCGAAACGATTCACACTTTCTAGAGGTAAAAATTTATTATACTTCCGGAGCAGACATTAAGTTTAATTATACTATGTTAAATACTTTTGATAATCAAACTTTGATATACAATAACGTTTCTCTATTGGGAAACAATACAGAAGTCACACTAAAACTAGCCTTAGAAGAAGAATACGATAAAATGACAAACGAGTTGTCGATTACAAATAGCCAAATTGCCAATTTCTATAGACACGAAGTTACACTATATAAATATTATAACCAAAAGAAAATATACCATGCCACACTAGAAGATAAGACGCTAAACGGGTATACGTATGACATAGATGAAAGCTACTATGCCTATAAAGTTTACGAAAGGAAAATAATAGGCACTATCAATGACGAAAAAGAACCACCAAAAGACCAGGAAGAAAAGCCCATTCTACCTGATCAAGAAAAACCTTCAGATAAAAGTGACCATGAGGACACCTCTCCTACACTCCCGACTAATAAAGAGCCGAAACCGAATCAAAACACAAAGCCTACAAGTCAAAAAAATATTTCTAAATATAAGAACCCCAGCCATAACTCAAACGTCATCTCAACAGATACTAAAAAGTATGTAGCGAATAACGAAATAGAAAAAGAAGAAGAAAAAACTGCTACTGACACAAAAAAAGAAGATAAAAAAGAAACTAACTATTTATCGAAAGTGGACACAGATTTAAATAAATCGAACAGTTGCAATGACAAAATAGATTTATTTGAAATGATATGTATTATTCTGCTCGTCATTGTCATAATTTTATTAATACTAAACATGGCGAGTGTAAAGAGCGACGAAGAATAATGACTCCTCTTGTCGAAACCGTTTAAAAAAAATATTTCTTGTCCTATATTTTAGGCAAGAAAGGAAGATTTTATATGCCAGATGAAATAGTATTAGAATATCAAAACATGATATATAAAATGGCAAGTAAATTTTATGGAGTAGAAAAAGAGGATTTAATCCAAGCAGGTTTTCTCGGATTAAATAAGGCTTATAAGGGGTTTAAAAAAGACAATGGTGCCAAATTCAGCACCTATGCCTATGGATTTATTTATGGAGAAATGTATGAAGCGGCTACAGGTAATCGACCGATTAGAATAAGAAAAAATGAATTTAAACTGTATAAAGGTGTTTGTCAAACAAAAAGCCTTTTAGAAAACAAATACGAACGTACTGTTACCTATGAAGAAGCTTGCCAGTATCTTCACGTCGATTATAATATGTTTATCCAAATACTAAATACATTAAGTTCAAACGTAAGTATAGATAGTCAGGAATTAAACATCAAAAATAAGGATAATACGGATGAAGTTTTGATGTTAAAAGATTCGATGAATACGCTTACACCTTTAGAAAAAAACGTCATGGAAAGAAGATATTGGGACGACTTAAGTCAAGATGAAACTGCCAAAGCATTAGGATTATCACAGGTTAAGGTGAGTCGAATTGAAAAGAAAAGTCGTGAAAAAATGAAGAATTACATAATGAGTTAGTATTAAATTTCCAAAAATTACCCATTATAAAAGTGGTGATTAAATGTGGACAAAGAAGAATATGTAAAAATTGTCGAAGAAAAAAGTAAAAATCCACTACTTCTAGACAATGCTTTTATCTCCTTTCTATCAGGAGGTGTAATGGGAGCTTTTTATCAAGTGCTAACTACTTGGCTGATTAAAATGTTCGAGTTAGAAGTAAAAGTTGCTTGTGGCTACTCATGTGTAATTTTTATTTTATTATCAGCTATCTTAACTGGATTTGGTGTTTTCGATTCGCTCGTTTCTAAATTTAAATTTGGACTTATCATTCCCATAACTGGATTTGGTCATTCGATTGCGAGTACACTGCTCGATTACAAAACGGACGGACTTGTCACTGGGTTAGGTGCAAATACGTTTAAACTAGCAGGTTGTGTCATTCTATATGGTACAATCTCAGCATTTCTATTTGCTATTATAAAGGTGATTATATATGGCTAGTTTCAAATTTAAAAATGTTTATTTAAAAGATTCATCTACCATATCGAGCAAAAATGAAAAAATAAATACCAAGTTTACTATAAATAATTTCTTTGACGGTGAAAAGACATCAGAAAATACGGAAATAAAAATGCAGAAAATAGTATTGAAAGACATGATCAAAAACTATCCTATCGATTTGATGATAAGTGGCGACTTGTCTAATCAGATAGGAATAAGTAACAAAGCAGCGAGCGATTTTCCGATATCGCACATGGGACATTACAGTGCTTGTGCTACATACACAGAAGGTCTCATAACAGCTTCGAGTATTTTGTCTTCTAGTACGATTAAAAACGTCTTAGTAACGGTTAGCAGTCATAATTTACAAGTAGAAAGGACTTTTAGATACCCGATAGAATACGGTTCGCCGAGAAGAACAACTCAACACTTCACAGCAACAGGAGCAGTATCATCCCTAGTTACAAAAGAAATAACTCCAATCAAACTTGAGGGATGCACTATCGGAAAAGTTGTAGACTACGGTATAAAAGATGCCAACAATATGGGAGCAATAATGGCTCCAAGTGCTGCTACGACGCTATTAGAACATTTAAAAGATTTCAAAAGAGACGTGTCCTATTATGATATTATTTTAACAGGGGATTTGGGAAAATTGGGAAGTGAATTATTTAGAGAAATTCTCTTTCGCAATGACATTACATTAAAAAATCACGTAGATGCTGGTGCAGAACTCATAACTGATAAAAAACTTACAGACCAAGGAGCGAGTGGACCAATATGTTTGCCACTATATTTGGTAGAAAAAATATTAAAAGAGAAAAAGTATAAAAAAATACTCATGATAGGAACAGGTTCGCTACAAAATCAGACGATAACCAATCAAAAAAATACTTTACCTAGTGTCAGCCATGCAGTGAGTTTGGAGGTGAATTGATGAGTATCTTTACTTCATTTATGGCCGTCGGCATAATTTGTGCCATAGCATCAATCATCTACGATACGACTAAACTAACTCCTGGACATATAACGAGCCTTTTCGTAGTAATAGGAGCTTTCTTGGGAATATTTGGCTTTTATGATATTTTAATAGAAAAGTTTGGATATGGATTGTCATTACCAATAACGTCGTTTGGAAACAACAGATCGGAAGAGCGTCGTGTAGGGAAAGAG
>CANDHX010000024.1 GCA_947384645.1 uncultured Mycoplasmatota bacterium
CTACACCTACAGTTACACTCTTTCCCTACACGACGCTCTTCCGATCTATAGAGAAGCAAAGTAAGTCATTACAAGACTAGAGATAAAACCGATTCCATAAGGTAGGGCAAGAGTTCCATCTATTTCTAATAAATCGGGAATACTCAAAACGAAGGAACCGATAGAAACAGGTAGATATAGCATAAAGGCATATTTTAAAGCTGTATCTCTATCGAGTTTTCTAATTAAACATCCGACTAGTACTGCTCCGCTTCTACTGATACCAGGAATTAGAGCAATCATTTGAAATAATCCTATAACGATAGCATCCTTAAATGTTAAATCCTTATCTTTTTTATTTCCATTTAATTTTCTAACTAAATACAAAAGAAGTGCTGTTATCAAAAAAGCTATGCCTAAAAATTTAATATTAGATAGTTTACTCTCTATTACATCTTTAAATAAAACTCCTACAACGCCTGCTGGAACGCTTCCTAAAACGATTAGCCATGCATATTTAAAATCTTCTTTTACTTGTGGCTTTACTCTTTCTTCTTTCTTAAATATATACTTAAAGAAGGATATAATAAGCCTAAAAATATCTTTTCTAAAGAGGAAGAAAATAGCTAAAAAAGAAGCAAAATTTAGTAGTATTTCAAATGTCAAATCGTCAAAAGCATTTGTATTAAAAACATACCTCAAGACGACTAAGTGTCCACTCGAAGAAATGGGCAAGGGTTCAGTAAGACCTTGGATGAGTCCAAAAATTAAGTATTTTATTATTTCTAACATAATATCACCTCTTAAATTATATAATAAATTTAAGAATTATAGAAATAAATTTTAAAAGGAGTGGTAACATTTTACGTATAATTGCCTACTTATTAGGTATCGTGTTCTTTAGCATCGGTTTAACATTTTGTTTTTTTTATCTAAACTTGCTCTCTTTAGGTTATGGACTACTAGAATATTTTAAATTTATTTTAACAAAAATGGAATGTTTGAGCTTTCTTCTGGGTATAATCTTAATAGCATGTTCTTTTATAGAAAGGAAACAAATATGAGAAATAGTTTTAATCTAGAAGTCGAATTTAGAGATGTGCCAAGAATGCCATATGAATGGGAAAAAACTACCATGATTATGCATATAGATGTCAAACGAGTCTCGACATCTTTTCTAAAAAGAGTCCTTTTAAATGAAGGTAAAATAGATTACAAAGCTAATATTTTGCTCATAAGCGATGGAAAAAACTCACTAGTACTAAAGCTCGATAGAGATGGGGTTATTAAAAAGAGAAGTCATCTTGCTTTCACGGACTCCCTAGATATCTGTGAATATGCCTATAACTTAAGAGAAACGAATATCGATTTCGTTGAGTCGGGAGCGAAAGTTTTATATAAAAAAGGCAAATCGGTCGAAGAAGAGATGAAAGAATACATTATAGACTCGCTTAAAAAAGGTATGCCAGAAGATTTATCTAAATACTTATATTACCTCTATTTTGATGAGATAGAAGATTATTCAGTCGATAAATTGATTAAAAGTATTAGAGGTTCTTCTATAGAAAAAAATATGAAACTATATAAATTCTTGATAGAAAGTTAAGTTATCGAATGATAGCTTTTTCTTTTTGATAAAATTTTTACTATAAAAACATATAATATGCGAATAAAAAAGATAACATACGTATTAACTTTTTAAAAAATGTACGATATACTTTTTATTGTAGAGAATACTTGAAAGAAGGAAAATAAAAAATGGAAGGACAAGAGAAAAGTTCAAAAACAAAAAGAGCAATAGTACTAACGCTTTGTGTGGTAACATTAGTATTTGCATGTATTATGGGTACTTATGCATATTTCATAATAAATGTAAACAATGACAATAGACAAAATGCCCAAATAGATACAGGTACTATGAGGCTAACATTTGCCGAATGGAAAATCCATTTAGAAACGAAGGCACCGAACCTTAATGCTTATAAAAGAAATGTTATGGTAAAGTTTTTAATATAAAAATGAACTTTTTGAACTTAACTAATAGAGCAACCAAGGCTCTCTTTTTTTTATTTATTTTTAACTATATATTAATAAAATAAACCCTTACCAATCGAACCACACTAATGAAAGAAATCTTTTGCTTTTAAGAGGTTTTTGTTCTATAATTGAAGTGGTGAAAATTATGCAGGAAGTAACCATTAAAAAGGATGCAAATATTAAATTAAATGATACAATTAAAGATTTCTTAAATCCTAAATTTGTCTTTATCCCGATTAAATTTGGTTTTAAAATCAAAGTCAAAGACGACGAATACATCTATAAAAACGACATAGTAGCAATGGGTAGAAACGGTAAAATAATATATTCAGGTGTAAGTGGGAAAGTTTTAGGCGTTAAAGAAATGACTTACTTTAAAGACAAAAAGATACCGAGCGTCGTAATCGAAAACGATTTTAAAGAAAACATGAAGACCAAAAAAAGTGCCAAACTCTTTATAAATGAATACACAAAAACTGAAATTCTAAATTTATTAAACGACACATCCATTTCCTACAAAGGGACATACCTAGTCGATAAAGTAGGCAAGTCTTCCGATTTAATAGTCATAAACGGTGTAGAAGTAGAACCATATTTTGGCAATAAATACTTTATCCTAAAAGAAAATATGGATATCATATTAGAAACTGTCGATATACTCGGTACGGTAATGGGGTCAAAAGAAATATACATTGCCCTTAAAAATACAGATGCCACCCTCATCTCTACTTTGACAAATATCTTGGGAACATATCCAAACATAAAACTCAAGCTTGTAACTGATGCCTACCCAAATGGATTAGAACCAGTACTAAAAAAGAAACTTAAAATCGATGATGCCGTATTTTTCGATGTTCAAGAAATATTATCTATTTATCACATCTTAAAACGAGAGCGACCAGTCACCGAGCAACTTATTACAGTAACAGGCGACGGGGTCACTCCAAACCAAGTTTTAAGAGTAAAGACTGGGACACTTTTATCGGAGATATTCATAAACAACTTCGACTTCACAACTGGTGGAGTGGAGGTATACCTAAACGGTTCTCTGCACGGCGAATTAGTAAAAAGTTTCAAATACGTTGTGGACTCCGATATAGATGGCATTTTCATCTCGCAAAAAGAAGAAAAAAAAGAAGAGCCTTGTCTTCTATGTGGACTATGCTCCAAACACTGTCCCGTCGGTTTAAATCCCAAATATGTATACGACCATAAAGGCAACGTAAAGCCTTCATACAAAGAAGGATGCATAGACTGTGGACTTTGCAATTATCTGTGTCCAGCTAATAGAAATTTGAGAAGTTCTATGAAGAAGAAGAGTGAGGAGACATCGGTATGAAGAAACACAGTTTAAACACCCAGCTATATCTCACGTACTTAATATGCTTTATACCGCTTTTCATATATGGTTTCTATAAAAATGGCATAAGATTATACTACAAGGACGTAATCGGAGCACTAGAGATGTTTAGACCGATACTTATCTTAGTAAGCGGAGTAACGGGGGCTATACTTGGAGTCATCATTCGTGAACACAAAAATATCAAAGATAAAAACTTTAATCTTTTGAATAAATGTAAAGAGTGTGTCGTCGAAGCAATCCTAACTGTAGCAATCCTTCCCTTAAAAACGAACCCTCTAATAGTTTTTGCAGTAACCTGTTTAGCGAGTATACTGCTCTATAAAATCAAAATAAATAAGATGTGCATCATGTACATAGTGATAGAAGGAATAAATGTCTTAATAGGAAATAACAACTTTAGAAATCCATATGAACTGAGTACGGTTTTAAATTACGATGCCATGGACTTATTCTTAGGAAAAGGACTCGGTGGAATATATGCCACCTCGATAATCTTCATAATCGTGGGTGCTATTCTACTCTCATTTAATAAACTATACAAAAAAGAAATGGTCTACTCTTCATTGATAGTATTTTTGCTTTCAGGAGCAATATTTTACATGATAAAAGGCGACTATGCATCGATATTGCCGTATATATTTGGATATAATGTCTTATTCATCATGGTGTTCATCTCGCCTTGCATATACTCATCGTGTTACACCGTAAAAGGACAGATATTGTCAGGCATTCTAATAGGATTAATGACGTTTCTATTATCCTTCATAACGCTTTATACTTCATGCATACTTGCCGTTTTAATAACCAGCTTAACTAAAAATGTTCTAGATAGAATATTTGTTATAAAATAAAAGGAGAATTCTATGAAAAATAAAATAATAAATATAATAATTACTGCCGTATTTGCTTTGATATATTTCTATATAGCAATACCGGCTATCAATCTAACGAGCCCGGCTTTTTATGCCTATATAATAGCTATATTAGCTGTTTATGGTCTATTGGATTTAACTACTTCGATCGAAATGATATCGAGAAGAAAAGTAGAGTTTAAATTCAATACTTTACTACTGATACCCGTTATCATCCTAGGAATAATAATCGTAAATTTCATTGCAGCACCGATTTTCAATTCTAAAGCATATGCAAATAGAATAACGATAGATGAAACAGGCGACTTTGCTAAAGATATAAAAGCCGTCGACTTTAAAAAAGTACCTCTACTAGATAAGGGCTCTAGTCAAAAATTAGGCGATAGAACGATGGGTGAGATGAGCGATTTAGTAAGTCAATACTACGTAAGCGACTTATATACTCAAATCAGTTATAACGAAGACATCGTAAGAGTAACTCCGTTGGAATATGCGAGTATCATCAAATATTTTTCCAATAGAAAAGAAGGAGTAAAAGGGTATATCTCTGTAAACTCAGTTACAGGAGACGCCAACATCGAAAGATTAGATAAAGGAATGAAATATGTCCCAAGTGCTTTTTTAAATGAAGACATGATGAGACATTTGCGGTTTAAATATCCGTCAACTATTTTTGGCACGTATACCTTTGAAATAGATGACGAAGGTAAACCTTATTACATAATACCAATAGTCAAATACATCGCAGTAGGAGCAAGAAGAGATATAAGTGGGGTAATAGTTTTAGACCCAGTAACTGGCGAAACTGAAAAATACGACACAGGTTCGATTCCAAACTGGATAGACCACGTATATGAGCCAGACCTAATAATCGAACAGACGGACGACTGGGGCACATACAAGGGCGGCTTCTGGAATTCGATATTTGCTCAAAAGAACGTCACGAATACGACAGACGGTTATAATTATTTAGCGATGGATGGCGATATATTCCTCTATACGGGTATCACTTCTATCCAAAGCGATGAATCGAACTTAGGATTTATTCTATCTAATATGAGAACAAAAGAGACTGTATTTTATACTGCTCCGGGTGCCGAAGAATATAGTGCCATGGCCAGTGCCGAAGGACTTGTTCAAGAAAAAAAATACGAAAGTACCTTCCCACTCCTCATAAACTTAAACAATAGACCGACCTATCTAGTGAGTTTAAAAGATGCAGCAGGCCTCGTCAAAAAATATGCATTCATAGATGTCCAAGACTATCAAAAAGTGACCGTGTCCGATGTAACTTTAGGTATCGAAAAAGCTAGTACCGCTTACCTAAACGAGTTCAATTTAGTAGACGAATTGGAAACGACTTCTAGCGAGATTAAGATATCATCTATCAAAACGGCTATCATTGATGGCAATACGGTCTATTACATAATAGATGATGCAAAGAAAAAATATAGTGCATCGATTACAGTATCTAAAGACATTTTACCATTTTTAAATGTAGGAGATAACATAAAAATCTCTTATGTCGAAGGAGAAGTCAATACTATAAAAGAAATAATAACCGAATAATATATAAAGGGTGTGGTTTACTATGTATGTAAATCTAAACGGATTTTCGACAAACGTCATCGTCAAAAGAAAAGCTATAAAAAACATCTATTTCAAGTGGGAAAACGATGACCTCGTCGTGACCTGTAATACGTATTTGAGTCATGCTGAAATCGAAAAATTGATTAAAAAAAATTCTAAAAGTCTCCAAAATCTAAAAAAGCGAACTCCCAAAAGCGATTTAAAGAGCAACGAAATGTACTTTTTAGGAGAGAAATACGTCGTCGAATACGACGGAGTCAGCAGAACTTATATAGACGGCAATAAAATAATCAGTAAAAACGAGGCGGAACTTCAAAAATTCTTGAACTATCAATGCACGGTGATCTTCAATAGTAGACTAGAAAGACTAAAAGTTCAATTCAAAGACTTGCCGAATTTTAGCTTAAGAATAAGACATATGACGACTAGATGGGGCGTATGTAATACAAAAAGTATGACCATAACACTAAATTCCGAATTGATAAAAAAAGATGTATCTCTAATCGATTATGTCATCATTCACGAATTGTGCCACTTCAAACACATGAACCACTCGAGCGAGTTCTGGAGCGAAGTAGAAAAATACTATCCATACCACAAGCTTGCTAGAAAGATGTTAAAGGAGAGTCAGAATGATTGAATCAGTTAATAACGATAGAGTCAAATATTGGGCTAAATTGAACGACAAAAAATATCGTGAAAGCGAAGGAAAATTTTTAGTAGAAGGGGAACACCTAGTAGAAGAAGCGAGAAAGAGCGGCAATCTTCTAGAAGTAATCGTCCTTGATGGATGTGACTATTACTACGAAAATAAAACCGTGGTAAGTGAAGCGGTTATGAAAAAAATAACCGAACTAGATAGTATCCCAAAAGTCATAGGAGTCGCTAAAAAAATCGCATCGCATCCGATTAAAGGTCGAGTCCTTTTGTTAGATAGGATTAATAATCCAGGAAACCTCGGCACGATAATCAGAAGTTCGGTTGCTTTTGGAATAGATTCGATTGTCTTAGGTACCGGTTCTGTGAGTATCTATAATCCAAAAGTAGTAAGAGCTACTGAAGGACTCATTTTCCATTTGAATATAATAGAAGACAGTTTAACTAAAATTATAGAAGAATTAAAAAGGCAAAAATATAAGATTTATGCAACGGACGTTTTAAATGGAAACGATGTAGCCCTAATAGATTTCCCTAAAGATTTAGGAATAGTCATAGGAAATGAAGGAAATGGTGTATCTGAAGAAATCAAATCCATGTGTGACGAATACATAAATATCAAAATGGAAGCCTCGTGCGAATCGCTAAATGTAGGCATTGCTACTTCTATTATCCTATACGAAATGTACAAAAAAAAATAGATTAACCAAAAACCATATTTTACATATATTACTATATGAAAGTCATAAATATAGATGAGTATAATCCTTCTATGGGTGTGCTTGTGAGTCTAGAAGACAAAGAAGACTTCAAATCTATTAAGGGAAGTATCAACATGGATATAGATAAAATACTATCTAATCCGAGTAAATACTTAGATAAAAATAAAAAATACTATTTCTATTGCCTTAAGGGTTCGAGAAGTAGAAGAGCAGTACAAATACTAGGAGTATACGGTTATCAAGTTACAAAGGTGACATTATAGTCACTTTTTTAATTCGTATAATATTTCTCTAATTTATGTTAAGTCCCAATAATTTAATAGAAAAAAAAAACTTTATATGATATATTTATTATGGTGGAAGACTATGGGAAAGTTATTTAAAAGAATGGACAAACCTTTATTTTTTGTAACGATTATTCTATGTATAATAGGATTAGTCATGGTCTTTAGTGCGTCATCTATTACAGCTGTCTTGCAATACAAAGTGAGCACTTACTATTTCTTTAAAAAACAACTAATCGTAATGCTTGTAGGATTTATTTTTTGTATATTCTTTATACTGAGGTTTCCTATTAACAAATACCACTACTTAAAAAGCTTGATGATGATAGCAATCATTGCTGCCTTAGGCTGCCTATTCGTCTATGCATCTTTTACAAATGGTGCAAGAAGTTGGTTTAAATTGGGACTTTTCTCCTTACAGCCGAGCGAATTTGCTAAGACGATAGTCATAATTTATATAGCTTGTTACTTTGGAAAAAACATAAATTGTGCCAAAAGATTTTTCTTTCTAAGACCTATTATTGCTTCTGCTATAGTAGCAGTACTGATATTTTTACAACCAGACCTTGGAACTTCTGCCATTATAGGACTTACTGTTTTTCTGATGTTCATGGCAATACCTTTTTCAAAAAAAGATAAAGATGTCAAAATCTTTAAAATAATAGGTTCTCTTGGTGTTTTAGCAGTAGTACTAGTCATGGTTTTCGGAGGAGAACTACTTAATAAAGAGCAGTCTAGCCGTCTAACTTATCAAAAACCTTGTACGAGGTATCAAGAAAAAACGGGATACCAAGTCTGTAACGGTATGATAGCTATGAACAATGGAGGCCTCTTTGGCGTGGGGCTTGGAAACAGCACTCAGAAATACTTGTATCTTCCAGAAGCACACACGGACTTCATATTCCCAATTATAGTCGAAGAACTGGGATGCATTGCTGCAATAGGTATAATCCTTTTATACGTATTCATGCTATTTAGAATATTGAGAATTTCTAAGCGAGCAAAAGATTTAACCGGCTCCCTAATCGCCTATGGTACCTTTTTAACTATTCTTTTACACTTACTGATTAACTTTGGCGGAATACTTGCCTTGATACCTCTAACAGGTGTACCTGTTCCTCTATTATCATATGGTGGAAGTAATACTCTAAACATATTGGCTCTAATTTTCTTAACTTTAAGGGTATCTATCGAATCAAACCAAAGCAGAGATAAAATAGTTGAAGTTAAAAAAGCCAAGTAATAAAAATTTCAAAACTTCAGTTGTCGAGTGAAGTTTGAAAATTTATACTTGCAATATATAAGAGTACATAATATAATCATATTAAGAGAAACACACTAAAAATATTAGCATGTTCTCCTGTTTGGTGGACACGACTAAATAACCTTTAAGAGGATATTTAATCGTGTTTTTTATTTAGTATTACTGAACTAATATTAGTACGATAATACCTAACAATATGTATATTATGATAAATAGTTTAGTAATAAAGCTCCAAAACCATACCCTGAAAACAGTTTAAATATAACTAGGAGAACACGACTAAATTTGTTGTTTCGGTTTTTTCTATTAAAACACAAGCCATATCGCTTGTCAAATTGCCTATTCTATTAGGAAAATTTGGCAAAAAAAATTTCAAAAAATACTTCCCAAAAGTTGATAAAACCTACGTTTAAAGGTATAATTAAAATATAAGGAAGCGTTTTAACATGACAAATATATACGATTTACCAAAAGACGAATTGATTTCATGGCTAGAAAAAAGAAACATAAAATCTTTTAAAGCTGTTCAAATTTACGAATGGCTTTACATCCATAGAGTTAAATCGTTTGATGAAATGACCAATTTAAAAAAAGAACTCATAGAAGAATTAAAAAAGAATTTTAGAATAGGTGACATAGAAATAAAAGTCAAAGAGGAATGCGATACAGCTTTAAAATACCTCTTTGAATTAGAAGATAAAAACAGAATAGAAGCTGTCGTCATGAAACACGACTACGGAATAAGCGTATGTGTTTCTAGCCAAATCGGATGCAATATGGGATGTGCATTCTGTGAAAGTGGACGATTAAAAAAAATAAGAGACCTTAATCCTAGTGAAATAGTACTTCAACTCTTAAAGATTGAAGAAGATGCCCATATAAAAATAAGTAGCGTCGTCATAATGGGTATAGGAGAACCGTTCGATAACTATGATAATATTATAAAGTTTCTTAAAATCATCAACGACCCCAAAGGATTAGCAATCGGTGCAAGACACATAACAGTCTCGACTTCTGGATTAGTGCCAAAAATAAAAGAATTTTCAAATTTTCCTTTACAGATAAACTTAGCGATAAGCTTGCATGCTCCGAATGATGAAATAAGAAACAAAATCATGAAGATAAATAAGGTTTACAGTATTGACACACTTATAGAAGCAATTAAAGAATATATAGCAAAAACTAATAGACGGGTTACGATAGAATATGTTATGCTAGAAGGGGTAAACGATAGTAGAGAATGTGCGTATGAGCTCGTCAAACTCTTAAAAGGTATGAATGTCTATGTGAACTTGATACCTTATAACGAGACCTCGCATTTCGAGTTTAAAAAGAGCTCTACTAAAAGAAAAGATGAATTTTTCGAAATTCTAAATAAAAATGGCATTACAGTAACCGTAAGGCGTGAATTCGGAAGTGGAATCTCAGCAGCATGCGGTCAACTTAGAGCACAAGGAGGTGCGAATGAGTGAAATCTTTTTACTTAACTGACCCTGGAATCGTTAGAAGCCACAACGAAGACTCCGTCATCATTGTCAAGAACCTACTTGGCGAACATATGATGATAGTAGCAGACGGAATGGGAGGACACCGGGCAGGCGAAATAGCAAGTGGAATAGCAGTATCCCACTTGGGAGATAGATTTAGAAGCTTGAGCTCCATAGGAAGTAAATTGGATGCTATAAATTGGTTAGACGAAAACGTGGCCCTTATCAATGCTGAAATCATAAAATATGCAAATAGCAATCCCGAATGTATGGGCATGGGCACGACGTTAGTTGTAGCAATATTAACAGACGATTTTCTAATCTTCGGAAATGTCGGTGACTCGAGTGGATACGTCCTAAAAAATGGCAAATTACACAAAGTAACAAAAGACCACACACTAGTAAATGTTCTAGTGGAAAGTGGTGAACTAACTGAAGAAGAAGCACTTAATCATCCGAAAAAGAACGTCTTGATGAGAGCACTCGGAGCCAGCGATAAACAAGAACTCGATAAATTTGCAGTAGAAACCGATATCGATGCGATATTATTAGCAAGCGACGGACTAACCAATATGTTATCTACTGAACAAATCGAAAATATACTAAACGACGAAGAAATGGACATCGAAAGTAAATTGGCAAAGCTCGTTAAAAAGTGTAATTCACGGGGTGGTACGGATAACATTTCGGTCGCATACCTAGTTAAGGAGAGTAAATAATTATGATAATGACGGGGCAAAAAATAAACGACCGCTATCAAATAATAAAATCTATCGGCGAAGGCGGTATGGCAAATGTATACCTAGCGTATGATACAATTCTAGATAGAAATGTAGCAGTAAAAGTATTGCGTGGCGACTTAGCACAAGATGAGAAATTCGTTCGCCGTTTCCAAAGAGAGGCATTAAGTGCTTCTTCCTTAGCTCATCCTAACATCGTCGAAGTCTACGACGTAGGAGAAGATGCCGGTTCATATTACATAGTCATGGAATATATAGAAGGAAAGCATTTAAAAGAACTCATCAAAAAGCGTACTAAACTCACTCTTTCTGAAGTAATAGACATCATGAGCCAAGTCTGCGACGGTCTAGCAGTTGCCCATGACCACTACATAATACATAGAGATATCAAACCTCAAAACATCATGATACTCGATAGTGGAGTCGTAAAAATTACAGATTTTGGAATCGCTATGGCACTAAACAGTACCCAACTCACTCAAACGAATTCGGTAATGGGAAGCGTCCACTATCTCCCTCCAGAACAGGCGAGCGGCAAAGGTTCTACAATGCAAAGCGATATCTATTCTATGGGAATACTGATGTACGAACTTTTGACGGGAACGCTGCCCTTTAGAGGAGAAAATGCGGTTGAAATAGCTTTAAAACAGTTAAAAGAACCTATACCAAACTTAAAAGAAAAGCTTCCAGATATTCCTAATTCGATTGTAAACATCGTAAAACGAGCAACAGCTAAAAATCCTAAAAACAGATATACGGACGCTAGAGAAATGCTCGACGATATTAAAACGTCGATGGACGATGCCAGAATTGACGAACCGCTAATCGAATTCAAATATCCAGACATCGACGAAGAACAAAAGATTAAAAAGATGGCAAAAGAAGAAAAAGTCGTACCTAAAAAACCAGTTCAAGAAGAAAATGTAGTCGTATCTAAAAAAGTTACGGAGGACGAAGTGAAAAAAGAAAATAAAATACTTTTAATATTAGGAGCAATTTTTACGAGCATCGTTGTACTAGTAACAGCTATCTGTGTTATCTTACCTAAAGTGACGAGCGTTTCAAACGTAAGAGTTCCCGATGTAGCCGAATTAACGCCTGAAAAAGCCGTCGAAAAACTCATCGAAGAAGGACTAGAAGCTGCCGAGGAGTTTAAAGAAATCGCAAGCGACAGCATCGAAGAAGGCAAAGTAGTCAAAACAGACCCAGTAGCAGGGACCCTCGTAAAAGAAGGCAAAGTCGTAACAGTCTACGTTTCTAGTGGAGCAAATTCTCTTACATTGGAAGATTACACTGGTAAAAACTATATAGAAGTAAGGGCTATTTTAGAAAACTCTCATCAAGTCAACGTCACGATAGAAAAGAAAGCAGTCGATG
>CANDHX010000025.1 GCA_947384645.1 uncultured Mycoplasmatota bacterium
TTCATAATTACTAATAATAGTCTATCTATTGAAATTCACTCCTATAAGATAGATTTTTTCCTTTCTTTTTTTATTGAGTATACTTTTTTTAAAATTTGCTCGTGATTTAATTATAGCACACTTTTAAAGTTTCAAAGAAAAAACTAGAAAAATCTAGTTTTTAACGGTTATATCCCCACAGTTGTTTGTGAGTTTTAAGGTGATATCCGATTTGTTATAGTTCTCGTGAATTTTAGTGTCACCTAAACTAGTTTTAGCATCGATGTAAATTTCGTTTGTTTTACCTATTTTTATATTGCCCAAATCGTTTTTGATATTTGAGTTTTCTTTTAAGAAAACTTCTTCTATCGTTACATCTCCACAATTCGATTCTATATCGAATGAACCATCTATTTTGGTTATCTTTATATCTCCATAGCTGTTTTTAATAAAACCCTTGTTTAAAGATTCTAAATCGATATCTCCAGCTGAAGCTTTTATGTTAGCTTCTATCGCTTTCTTCAACTTTATATCACCATAAGCATTATTTATTGAGACATTTTTTCCCTCTATAACTTTTACATCTCCACAATCCGAATCTATGTTTATGATAGCCTCCCTGAAGTCTTCTAAATCGACGTCTCCGTAGGCATTTTTAATAGTTATAGAGTTAGAAAACGTTTTCGGTAAATACACTTCTATTTTTGCAGCTTCATTATTAAAGCAGATTCCTATGCACTTCTTGGTGGTACTTTTAATCCTTAAAAGGTTCGTTTCATCATTTAAAGTAGTTTTTTCTTCATCACCGAATATCACAACTCTCGTCTTTAAGTCATCAGTTGAATATATATGGATATCGCTCATATCTGCAGTGATTTCGATATCTTTGGAAGTCGTATCGAGATATTTATCTACTACTAATTCATTTGAAACGCTGTAGTCAAATTTAAAAAATCTAGCTTTACCTGTGATTAAAGATACCATTATATAAGCTATTACTAAAACGAGAATGGATAATATTATTATAGACATGATAATTATTCCTTTATTCTTCATACGAATCCCCTTTTAAAGCAAAAAGCAGTTTTATAATTTGAATTATCAAGGCATATATTATCCAAATCAGCCAGGTAATATGCCAAGCCATTGTAAAGAAGCTTATCGACATGTAAATTATGCAAGTGATTAGGGCTAAAACGTTTTCTACTTCTCTTAGTACTTTGTTTTCCCTATTCGCTTTTTTAGAGTATTCTTTTCTATAGACTAAATTTGTATAGATTATTATATATGTTGCTACTCCACAAATCAAAATAAATATACCTGTTGCTATAATCGGATTTACTTTAAAGGCTGGAATGCTTGTGATTAGCCAAACTACTGAAATAAAATAGATTAGTGTGGCAAGACTTATTCCTTTTGCCCTTTTGATATTGTTTTCACTAGTATTATTCTTGGGTGTATATTCGCTTTCTCCAAATTCTATTTTCTTTCTGTTCAGTAGTTCATCTGCTCCAATATCGTATAAATCACAAAGAGGTGATATCTTGTCGAAGTCAGGTGTACTTTGGTCAGTTTCCCATTTAGAAATAGTCTGTCTTGAGACATTCAGTTTTTCGGCTACCTCCTCTTGAGATAAATTTTTCTTTTTTCCTAAACTCATCGCTTTTTCTCCTTTCATATCTAAATTATAAGATATTTTAAAGTTGCTTTCTATATTTGATGGTTGGAACTTTGTCAACTGAACTTAACATTTAAGAAAAAAAGCCCAATAAAGGCTTTAATCATCGTCTTTTGTTTCAAGAGTGAGGCTTTTTCCAACATACATAGTTTTATTATTGTGATATAAATCCCTACAATACTCCAATAAAACTTTAAGTTCAGATTCAGTATAATGCGGTTTTAAAATAGCTGTCGGAATGAAACTTATTAAAGGTTCTCTATAACAAGTCGCATCTGAATTAAAATCTAAAAGAGTATTTGAAAATATTTCTAATGATTTAAGACCACTTTTTTCAACTATATATAGTTCGTTTTTATCCGTTTTCGAATTTACGTATACTCCTAAATATAGATTTTTTAATTTAAAAATTTTTTCCCCGTCGTTTTGTTCGATATCTTCCCAATTTGGAATTGTATGTTCTTCTTCTACTTCGTGATAACTCTCTCTCAATTTTTTACAAAGGGCTCTTAGTTCGCTCATCGTATAGGACTTCTTTTATTTCTTCTAGTGAAAGGTATTCTATCAATTTCGTTTTAGTTTCTTTGACATAACAGTCTGTAAAGATATCTCTTCCATTTTTAAGTAATAAACAATTCTTCCTCATCAGTTAAGGAATTTTTACCAAAACCGACATATAATCCATTTATCGTTATGCTTTGTTCATCGAATTCAGTAATGTTTGTCTTGGCGTAAAATTCTTCTCTACCTTTACTTCCACATCCAGAACATACGTTTACTACACAAGTGGCTGCCATGCCTATAGCTACCTTTTTTAAAGTACTATTTTTCATATATTTCTCTCTTTTCTGATTGGATATTTTATATTAAATTTTAATCTATATCAAGAAAAAAGGTTATTCTTAAAATAACACTTTTTCCGATTTATATGCTTTTATTATATAAGTTAAAACGACCGTGATATAAATAATGGTAGATGCTAGCATTAAGAATATATCTAAGTATTTGATAGCTCCATTTAATACATCTGTAAATATAATCGAATAATTTAAAAAAGGTACTAACGATAGCCACGTCGAAGGCGATACACCTATCATGAAAACTATCATGCCTGGAAAGAAAGTGATGAAGTTTAGAGGTGTCAAAGCACTTTGAGCTTCTTTAAAAGTTTTCGACTTCGAAGCAATGGCAATGCAAAGACCGCTTACAAAAAGGGAAAACGTTATTATGATGAGGATTGCGACGACTATTGAGGCAAAGCTATAGCCTATATTTATCCCTTCATATATGCTAAACATTCCATTAGCTATTTTCAAGCTTCCAATAGCGAGCAGTAAACTAATTAGACCTGTTATTATTGAAGAAATTGAAACTCCTAAAAATTTACCTATGATGATATCTTTACTTTTGATAGGGAATGTCAAAAGGGTCTCCAAGGTTCCTCTTTCTTTTTCGCCAGCTGTCGTGTCAGTAGATGGGTATGTAGCTGAGACAGTTATCGCCATGATTATAAATAGAAATGCATAATTTTGCATGTAGCTAGCGAAGTAGCTGTCATCCGTTGCTTCTTGTTTTAAATCGACAGTTATAATGTCTAAAACGTCGTTCGGATTTATGTTTTCTTCGTCTAAATAGTTTTCTTGCAATACCCTTTTATAACTCTCAAAATAAGCTTGCATTAAACTTCTGGCGTAAGTACTCGATTCCGAGTCAGTAGATACTATGGTATATCTATTGTTTTCTTTTGTTATGTATAGATATATTTCTCCTTCTTCACGAAGTTTTTTCATCTCTTCTTCGCTGCCCTCTTTGATATTTAAATCCATACTAGCAGCAATTGTCCGCTCTGTATCGTCGAGGTGGTAAGCAAAACCTATTTTATTATAGTCGGTTATTTCTACGTCGAGTTGTGTTTCGAATAAAGCACTCATACCTATTACGATTAACGGTATAAATAAGGGTATCACTAGCATCATGGCAAGCGACTTTTTATCTCTAAATGTCTCTCGCAGTTCTTTTTTTAATATGTTAAAAATATTATTCTTCATTATTTTGACCTCCTATAATTTGGAAAAATGCATCTCTCAAATTAGTCGTTTTGGTGCGTGTTTTTATCTCTTTTGGTGTACCGGATTCGATAATGACGCCTTTGTTTATCATAATTACGTGGTCACAGATGTTTTCGGCTTCTTCCATGTAGTGTGTCGAATATAGTATAGTTTTTCCTTTTGATTTTTCGTCTTTTATGAAATCGAGAATTATTTGACTAGAGATTATGTCTAATCCAGTGGTCGCTTCATCGAGTATATAATATTTCGGGTCATGTATTAGACATCTAGCAATGTTGGCACGTTGAGTTTGTCCAGTAGATAACTTGGCGATTTTATTGTGTATAAAACCGTCTAAATTCAATATTTTAGAGATTTCTTCTATTCTTTTTTCTATTTTTTCTTTAGGTACACCATACATGTTGGCGCACATCTTTAATAGTTCATATGTCGATAATGTGTCATATAATTTAGTATTACCCGATAGATAAGCTATACTCCTTTTTATTTCTAGCTCGTTCTTTTTATAGTTTAGCTCGTCGTATTCGATTGTGCCTTCTGTCGGTTCTAGAATTCCAGCAGTCATCCGTAGAAGTGTCGTTTTACCTGCTCCATTGGGACCTAAGATACCTACTATTTCTCCTTCTTTTGCTTCAAAAGTTATGTTTTTATCCGCATAAAATTCTTCTTTTTCTCGTTTGTTTTTGTTTTTGATAAACTTTTTTGAAACGTTTTCAACTTTTATCATATCCACTTCTCCTTCTCGTAAATTTATTATAGCACAATAAAAGTCGATTAGACAAACGACTTAATGTATTACTTAGATATTTTTTTTTAAATCGACATTCAATTCTTCTTGGAAATAATCTAGATAGGTCTCCCATTTTATTTTATATATAGATTTTATTTCATTAGGTATAGGTCCCTTAACTTTTCTTTCGATTCGCTCGATTATGTTTATGTCGTTTTTTTCTGATAGAACCCATAGGCTATCGTAAATTCTATGAACAAATTCTTTGCTGCTGACCTTTAAAAATAGGTATAGATTTTCTTCCAATGTTATAATAGGTTGGAAGTCACTTTCGCCTTTAGAAATAGGAAGCCCTAGTTTTGTTAGATAGGGAAAATTAAAGAAAGCTCGTGCGTTATCGAACAGTGGTTGTAAGTCTACTTTACCACTAGGATATTCGACTATAATCCAATTGTCCATATGTCTATCGGGATTTCCTGTCAAAATGTCGAATATGAACATATCTACAATTTTTTCCATGAGTTTTTTTACTATCTCGTCTCTATTTTCTCTTTTTTCATATCTTTTTTCTAAAGCTATCCATATATCCTCTAAATTGTGATATTTTACAAAGGGCAGTATTCCGTCTTTTGTAAAAAAACAAATTCCTCCACTAAGTGGCACTTCTTTGTTTATGACATCTTTGTAAGAGTCTTTTAAAAACTCCTAACCATATATGTATTTTGCAGTTGGGTCGATGAAGTTTTTAGAGATGTGTCCTTCTATGTTTCCGATTTTTGCTAAATCGTAACTGATGACTGGAATATTCATGTCTTTTGCTACTTCTTCGGCAAAAAGAGCACTAAATATTTCCGCCCTTGCATCAAAGGTAAAAAAGTATATTTCTCTATCATAAATAAAGGAGAATACTAAACTTACTCCAGGAATGTTTTTAACAATTCTGACTCTTCTATCATTTTTTAATTTTTCTATTAGTTCGTTATAGTTATTAGAACTTGTAAGATAGTCTTTATCTTCAAGTATGAGAATGTTTCCTAAATCTACGAAAATTCCTTTTCTTTTCATTTTCTCTCCTCTTTTCTTTAAAGAATCGATTTTAAATTATTTTTAGTACAGTAAAAAAGCTTTTTATAAAAGCAAAATTTTATCGAGTTATTTTAGAAGTTTAACAACTTAGATGTTTTTATTAATGCCATTAATAAATTAGAAATTTTTAATAGAAATTGAGACTATATTATTTTTTGCAAAAATTCTCTTGAAATTTCATGTTTTCTGGTCCTATATAAATGTCTTTGTTTCCTTTTACTGTATTACATTTAATGACAGTTAATCCATTTTTGGTAAATTTTTTTGAGCTAGTGTCTTTAAAAATCGTGGTGCCTCCGTCATTTAAGTGGCTTGTCGATTCCAAATTATCTATTATACTTTCTAATATCGATTCGTCCTGTAAATAAAATTTGTCTAAAGATACTCCAAGTTTTCCTTTTTCTTTAATTTTAATTTCGTCTAAACAATATGTGTATATCAAGCGATTAGTGTCTTTAATATAAAGTTTAGCTTTTTCTTGACAATTTTTCTTTTCTTTTGTATCAATCGTATAGGAATATTCTTTTTCGATTTTGTCGACTCCACAATAGGTTAAGGCCTGTTCTTCATTTATTTCTTCTTTGGAAAAAAATGTGCTTTTGTTTTCTTTGTTATTGCATTTTAACAAGTAAAATGAGTCGTCGGACACTTTATTTCCTTCGCTTTTATATATCTCTACATCCTTTTCGTCGTAAATAGACTCTAATCTAGCAGTTAAATCATCTAAAAATGAGCCGATCTTTTTATCTTTTTGGTCGAGGTACTTATATAATGATAATCCTTTTTTATCGTCTTTTAATTCGATTTCATTGCCACATATTAAATAGATTGTGTTGTTGTCTCTTTTGTCGTATTCGAAAGTTTGATTGTTACATTCGGTTATTTCTCGTATATTTATTTTATAATCTTTATCGAGTTCAATTGTAGGATTTCTTTTTCCAGTTTTAAAAATCGCAAGAAGAGCTAGTAAACCAAATAAACAAATCAAAACTGTTCTTTTTTTCTTCTTCATAGGACCGCTTCCTTTGGCTATTTATTATAACACATTTTTATTTTTTTTCTACTGTGGTTTCATTTGGCGTTATTCTAAATATTTTTATTTGTCGATAAGTATCAATTAAGAAACATCTTATATGTGTAAGAACGTATTTATGAATTGGTATTTCCGATATAAAGTCGTAATCTTTTACTTCTAAATATTCTTTTATAAGTAACTCTGTACTCTCATATGACAATGCCTCTAATTCTTCTGCGCTTAATTTGTCTTTAAATAACTTTTTAGCAAAACGCCTCGTTATACTTAGATAGCGACGGGTTAAGCAAGTTATAGCATATTTATTATCGGTTTTTTTAGCAATTTCGGCTAATTTGTGTGATTTGAATTTAGAAAATTGCATGATTTTGATTTCTTCATAGTCTCCTTTTAAAATGAGTTCTTTAAGTCTATTGGCTATCGGTTCTACTTGTTTCAATTTTCTATAAATATTTTGTTTTGTCGTGTTATATATAGCTGCTATTTGGTCTAATAATAAACAATCCATATATCTCATTTTCCATATGTCGAATCTTTCTTTTGGAACTAGTAATTCTAAATAGTAGAGAAACTCTGCAAGTTGTTCCTTTTCCAAATAGTCACTTTCTAAATCTAATAATTCATTTTGTATCGATTCTAAGTCTCTCATTTCTATATTACTATGAGGAGTAATAGTTCTCATCATTTCATTAGCTTCTTCCAAAGAACTGCTAAGAGTAGAGCTTAAATTTTGTAAATCTTCAGCACTCTTTTCTTTATCTCTTTTAGCCAACAAAAGCCTTATTATTTTCTTTTCGATTGGAGCTGCAATATGTTCTTTTTGATAGGGATTAACTTTTATACCGTAGAAAGTTAAAATATTTTTTTCAATAGTTCTTCTTATATTGTTGTCGATTTTTCCGTTTAGGTTTGTACTTCTAGTTTTAGTATATTTATCACTAGCTAATACCAAGCCTTCATATGCTGAAGCAATTAAATCTTCTTCTTCTAAACCGAGATTTAAATATTCTTTAGCAATAGCTTCTGCTCGTGGCATGTAGTGTTCTATTAAGTATTCTCTCGTTTCATCAATAATTTTAGTCATAAAAAAGCCCCCTTTTTAACTAGGGAGATATTTTATCACATTTGATTATAAAATGCAAATTTATCGTTAAATTTATTATACCTATATATTTTTATTCGTTCTCTTCTATTATTTTTAATATTGTATCTAGGTCTTCTTGAGTAATAAAACTCTGTTTTTCACTAAATTGAACAGCTTTGCAGTTTTCTTTTAGGTAAAACTTTTCTTTGTCTATGATGATTTCATGCGTAACTATTCCGTCACATGTAGGTTCTTCGTACTTTAAATTTGCCAATATATCATAAATTCTATCGATGTCTTTACTCGGTTTTATTTCAATTTCTTCTTCTCTCTTTCTAATTTTTATTGTAACTACCTTTTGTGTTGGTCTTTCATATTTCATGAACCAACTGCCCATTTTGACTCCCGTATTTTGTTCATATGGTTCACTAGGTGAAACTGCTACATATCTTATGACTTTGTAACCCAATCCATAATAGGTTATTTTATTTCCGTCTTTGTTTATCGTTTTTATGCAAAATTTTGGTTCGTGATTTGTAGTTACTCTTCCCGAATCGATATAGTTAGTTAGAACGCCCAATATAATCAAGACAAACAGGAAAATGCCTATAATTAATAATTTACTTTTTTTCATTTTTAACTCTTTTCTATTCTATTCTTTTTCTAAATCTATGGTATCGAAGGCTCCTAAATCTAATACGTCGTAGTTTAAATCTTTTAAAGTTTTAAAAGCAATTTCACTTCTTTTTCCACTTTGACAGTAGACTAAAACTTTTTTATCCTTGTCGATTTCTATGTTTTCATCGATCTGGTCATAAGGTATGTTTATAGCATCCTTTATATGACTTTCTCGATATTCTTCAAATGTTCTTACGTCGACGATTACATAGTTACCTTCTTCTATAATGCTTTTTAGTTGATCTTCTTTAGTTGGGGATTTGTCACATCCCATCGTCGTAAAGCAAATGATTGCTATTAAAATGATTTTAGTTATCTTTTTCTTCATTTTTTTCCTTTCCTAGCGTATTTTTTGGATTTATTATCAGTTATTATATGGAGCGAAGATTATAAATAATACAAGTGAAAGTAATATAGTGACTGATAATTCTTTTATATGAATTCTTATTTTAATTAAATGTAAGTTATTTTATTTCAATTCTTCATAAGACAATTTTACCGTTTTAAATATTTCGTTACAGTCATAGTCTTTGCATAAATCGACATATATTTTATCGGCGTTTTCTATCATAATGTTTAAATCATCGTCTTCTTCTTTATTATTTGCTTCTTTTTTAGAGTAACGGTACGAATCCAAGCTATTACCTAATATTACTTCTTTTTCGTCATTTTTTAAATAATACAATTGAGCTCCCACGATTAGTTCTTTAGAATAATCGATGTCTGTACTGTAATTTAATAAATCTCCTTTTTTGTTTCTTGCTATAAAGACATCAACTCTTACGCTCGTCTTTTCTTCTTTAATACTTCCTTCAAAATGATGTAATTCGTCTTTAGTGCGTCCATTATATATGGTTATGCCGAGACAAAAACTTAAAATAGCAATCGTGACTATTAGGGCTAACGTGATTTGTTTGTTATAGTTTTTCATAAATTTATTCTCCTTATTCGCTTTATTATATCATGTTTTTATATCATTTTAAACAAATTAAAAACTGAAAAAGTTTAGCTCTTTCAGTTATTTTTTAATATGCTGCTATCTAAATTATGTATTTTTCCTTCTATATCTAAGGCATATATTCCCACAGTTGAAGGAGCGTTTTCGATGTACTTTGTGTAATTAAAAATCGAGGTTACATTTTTAATATTCAAAAGATTATTTGTCATTTTTAATTCCTCTATTTTTTCGTCTTTAATATAGATATACGAAATGGAACCGTCTATCTTAAGGAAAAAGATTACCTTTTGAAAGCCATTTCCTATCAATAGACTAGTCGAATAGAGAACATCTTTAGCGATTTTGTAGTTTTGTCCGTATTTTTTATATAATGTGCTCTCTTCATCGAATTCTATAACTGCCTCATTTTCTTTATTTACGATTAGTTCTCTTATGCCTGCTTTATATTCTATATCACTAGTTTTAAATGCTATATCTGTCAATTGAGGTAAATTTTTTTGCATTTCTTTTTGATAATTATTATATACTTTGTCGTAGTCGATTTCTTCTTTTGCTGTATCGGTTTCTTTTGACGTAAAGACCTTATCGTATATTATATAACCACTCATAATAAGTAATATCGTAATTAAAACTATTATAATAGGTGTCTGCGATGATTTATTTTTTTGCATATCGGTTATTTCTTCTTTCTCAATTCGATTTTACCACTTTAGATATGTGAAAGTCTATATAATTAAAAAATATAGATTTATTTACGTAAATTTTATCATTGCCAAACTGATATAAATATGTTATATTAGTTGTGTTATTTCTTATGGCGGTGTAGCTCAGTTGGCTAGAGCGACCGGTTCATACCCGTTGGGTGGGGTTACTCCCTTATAGGTTAAAAATTCTTTATGGCGGGATATATCAACTGGCTAGATAGTTCGGTTCATACCCGAAATGTTGGGGGTTCGAGTCCCTCTCCCGCTACCATATTGAAAATAGAAAGTGTAAAAAATGAGACTAGATTTTACACTTTTTTTATTGTGTTGTGCCATAGTTTTGTGCCATAACTGGCGTTTTATCACTACTTATAGTATTATTTTGAAGTTTCTCAAATACACATACACTTGCTTTTTTATTATCTTCTAGGGCGTGTGTATATATATCCATTGTAATATTGATATTAGAGTGTCCTAGGCGTTCTTTTATAGTTACGGGGTCAACTCCTTGACTATTTAACAAAGTCGCACAGGTATGCCTTAATTCGTGAAATGAGATGTGTGGTAGTTTATATTTAGTTATTATCTTTTGGAGTATTTTGTTACAAGTACACGGATGTATATGTTTTCCGTATTTATCCGTGAATATTCTATCCGTTCCTTGCCATTTATTCCCCATATATACCATATAACCGTCTTGCCACTTCTTATATTCTTTTAGTAGTTCCATAGTATTGTTATCAATATCTATATATCTAATAGAATAATCGGTCTTGGCGTGTTCTTCGTCAACTTCGCCGTCGATAACCTTTAGAGAGTTATCTATATAGATTGTGTTATTGACAAAATCAACGTCGCTCCAACGTAAAGCACATAATTCAGCACGTCTTACACCACTAACAAGCGTCAATGTTATAATCGTTCTATATTTAATATTCTCTTGCGATAAAGCACTAAATAAGGCTTGTACTTGCTCCATATTATAATAGTTACGTTTTTTCTTTTGGAGTTTTGGTCTTGTTGCGTCGTCATTTGGATTAATCTCTATAAACTTCCATTTTCTCGCTTGTTTAAACATCAAACTAATTAAATCATAATAGTGTACCATTGTTTTAGATGATAACTCTTTGCCTTTTTGTCCTTTCTTTAACTTTTGGTACATATTATCTAACATAAATGTGGTGATACTAGTTAGTTTATAATCTCCAATAAGAGGGATAATAAACTTTAAATACCCACGATAACCTTTTATAGTTGTTTTGCTAACATTTGGAATACAATACTTTTCAATAAAAAGATTACTATAATCACGGAAAGTCATATCCGTTATGTTTATCTTATTAGACTTGTGATAATATTCTTTAACTAGATTAGCATACCACATCTCGGCACTTTCATTATTACCAGTATGGCGTCTCTTTATTCTTTTTCTTTTCCCATCAATGTCATAACCTACTTCTATAACTGCCTCGTATATATTTAACCCGTTTTTTGTATCAATTTTTCTATAACCCTTGTTCTTACTCATAAGATTAACTCCTTTCAATTTAAAAGGGTTATATGCTCCATTTATACAATATTATTATAGCATAAAACCCTTGATTTTACTAGAGAAATAGGGAGTTTTTGGTCTCTTTCTCTTGTAATTTTTCTATCCATTTATTGATTTCTTTTATATCAAATTTTATACGATTTCCAACCCTAAAATGGGGTATCTTTTTCTCTCGTACAAGTTTTCTAATTTCGGGTATTGATATTTTGATATAGATTGATAATTCTTTTATATTACATATTTCTTTGGTCATCTTATTAACTCCTTTTAGATAGGAAAGTGTAAAGATATACACTCTAGATAGCAATTACAAAACCTTTGGGGAAAATATGGTCTTATAATGCTATTAGATAGGGTTTCCCCATTTCCCCATACATTATAAGAGGGGAAGTGGGGAAATGCTGGATACTTTACTCTTGTTTTTCTTTTAGATACCAATATGTTTTGTTATTTATATTTTTCTTATCAATCAAATCTTCTTTTTTTAGGTCGTCTCTTGCTCTTTCTAGCGTCTTTTAGATCGGAAGAGCGTCGTGTAGG
>CANDHX010000026.1 GCA_947384645.1 uncultured Mycoplasmatota bacterium
TTATTAACATTTATTATGAAGTACGCATACGTTCCCAATATACATGCAAATACTAATGTTACAATGCATAACGAAAGTATTATAGCTCTTTTAGTTTTAGAATTTCTATCTTGTTCAACCATTAATTGTCCTTCTTTCTAGCAGTCTCTATCATAAAAAGTATAACATAAAAATTTTTAAAAGTTAATACATATGTTAATTTTGAAGTGAATCATACTTATATATATTTTACTGCTTGCATGGAGAAAACTTTGTCATAAAAAGAAAAAACTTTAAAAACTATTTATATAAAAAAAACCGAACCCTAAAATTCGACTTTTACATTTTCTCTTTCGCTCTCTTGAGCTTTAAAGAATTCGACTTTTTTAAATTTGAATAAAGATGCAACTATATTACTTGGAAACATCTCGATTTTATTATTCAATTGTAAAGCAGTATCGTTATAAAATTTTCTAGCATAGCTTATTTTATTTTCAGTCTCGTTTAACTGTTTTTGCAAATCGGCAAAATTTTCGTTTGCTTTCAATTCTGGATAACTCTCAGCTAGAGCAAACAACTTAGTTACTGCACTAGTTAATGCAGTATCAGCTTCCATAGCTTTTTCATTGGTATCTGCACTTAGATATGTATTTCTTGCTTGGATAACTTTTTCAAGAGTCTCACTTTCATGCTTTGCATAACCTTTAACTGTATTTACTAAATTAGGAATTAAATCGAATCTTCTTTTTAATTCGACATCGATTTGACTCCATTGGTCTCTCACTCTATTTCTTAAACTTACTAAACCATTATAAGTAGCTATTACATAGATTGCAATCAATAAAACGACAACTGCTATAATTATCAAAACTGGCATAACATCTTCTCCCTTCTAACATTTTACCCTATAATATTATCATATTTTGCGAGTCGTATCAATATGTCTTCTTCATTTTTGAATTCTCCTTTTAAGGCTTTTAAATATCTATCTAAAGAAAGCGAACACTCGTATTCATCCAACATGGTTTTGACTTGTTTTATCGTTTTGCTGACAGCATTTTTACTCACTGTCCTATTACGAGCGATTTCATCGATAGTAAGATTTTCAAAAAAATAATCCATGAACATTTCTCTTTGTTTTATAGTCAATAAGTTCTTATATAAATCGAATAGTTCAGTATAATGTATTATCTCATCCATCAAATCAAATCCTTAAATAGCCCGTAGATATAAGATTCTATATCGAATGATTTTAAATCGTCTTCTTTTTCGCCCAAACCTATAAATTTGACGGGAAGACCTACACACTCTTTTATAGCTAATACGATACCACCTTTGGCTGTACCATCGAGTTTCGTTAGTACGATTCCCGTTATATTCGTTATTTCTTTAAAGCTTTCCGCTTGGCTTATACCGTTTTGACCAGTTGCTGCATCGATTACTAAAAGAGTCTCGTGTGGCGCACCATCTATATGTCTACCGATTACTTTATTAACTTTTTCGAGTTCGGCCATCAAACCCATTTTATTTTGGAGTCTTCCAGCTGTATCGATTAAAACGATATCGACATCTTCTTCCTTAGCCTTTACTAAACCGTCGAATATGACTCCAGCTGGGTCTGAGTTTTCTTTACCATAAAATTCTACTCCAACTCGTTCTGCCCAAACCTTTAATTGCTCAGTTGCACCTGCTCTAAAAGTATCTCCCGCAATTAACAAAACTTTATGTCCTTCACTTTTATATTTTTTAGCGAGTTTACCAATCGTCGTCGTCTTGCCGACACCGTTAACGCCAACCATTAAAATTACAGTAGGACCGTCTGCATTCATCTTAATCTTATCGCTTAAAGAGTCATTCCCGACATATATCAAAAACATCTCGTCGACTATTACTTCACCTAAATCCTTTGTACTAGTAATATTTTCCTCTTTAACACGTTTCTTTAATTTGTCGAGTAAATCGTATACGGTTTTTACTCCAATATCGGCTTCGATCAATATTCTTTCTAACTCCTCATAATATTCTTTACTCACCTTAGTATATTTTATTCCTAATAAAGAAAGTTTCGATACGAATTCTTCACGAGTTTTTTCTAATCCCTCATCGTACTTATCGATATCTTCTTTTTCTTCTTTTTTAAAAGTTTTTTTAAATAAATTAAATAAACCCATTTAACCACCCTATTTCTATTTATTACAAGTGACGTCTTCTAAAAGCTCTACATTGTAGGGAGCTCCGTCTTTTTTAATTTTAATACGACCTGTGCAATGACTTTGCTCATCCTGAAAGTAATCGTGACTCTTGAGTTCTTCTATAGTAACTGTAATTTCTTCCCAACCTTTACTACATTTTCCGGAAAGCCAAGATGAACTCTTGCAATTGTAAACATCCGAAGTATAATCGTCGATATCTAAAGCCAAGAGCTTTGCTGCTTCCTTAATATTTTTCTTTTGTAGATTATCTAAACTGCTTAAAGTATTTTCTTTCGTTTTAAATATCGAAGGAACCAATAAAGCTATTAAAATGGCGATTACTGTAATTACAGCTAAAAGTTCTATTAATGTAAAACCTTTTTTATTCATATATTTGTCACCCTAAAACTAAGTATAGCATAAAAACTTGAAAAAATAAACGAAATAGTGTATAATCTACTTATCTTTTAACGCTTTTTTATAAATCGATTTTTATTTATTAAACAAAAAGAAAGAAGGAAAATTTTTATTATGAAAGAAAAGAATAGTACTACATCTGTTTTTGCCTTAGGTGGTTTAGGCGAAGTAGGAAAAAATATGTACGTCATTAAAAACGACTCCGAAATCATCATCATAGATGCTGGAGTCATGTTTCCAGAAGATGACCTCTTAGGAGTCGACTACGTCATACAAGATATAACTTATCTAAAAGAAAACGAAGATAAAATAGTCGGACTATTTATAACCCATGGTCACGAAGACCACATAGGTGGTATTCCATTTTTATTGGCAAGCGTTAAAATTCCAAAGATTTATGCCTCTAAAATTGCTAACGACCTAATTATTAAAAAATTAATAGACCGAGATATAAAATACGAAAATATCGAAATATATGATGAATTTAGTGAATTTAAATTCAAAACTATGAGTGTCGACTTCATAAGGACGAGTCACTCTATCCCAGATTCTTACGCTATAGCTATCCATACTAATGCCGGAGTTATCGTGACAACTGGAGACTTTAAATTTGACTTTACTCCGATTGGACCTATGAGCGATTTGCATAAGATGGCTCGTCTAGGTGAAGAAGGCGTAAAACTTTTGTTGAGCGACTCGACAAACGCATTAAGCGAAGGCTTTTCAAAAAGCGAATCTTGTGTCGACGAAACTATCAATTCCATATTTACAAAGTACACTTCAAATAGAATAATCCTCGCTACATTTGCCTCTAATATCTACAGAATAAAACACATAGTCGAGACGTGCCGTGAAAATGGCCGAAAGATTGTTACCTTCGGTCGCAGTATGGAATCGGCAAAAGATATAGCTCTTAAAAATAACCTCATAACCGATAAGTCGATTTTTATAGAAGCCGCCGAAGCTAAAAATTTAAAGAAAAATGAAATCTGTATTTTGTGTACCGGTTCTCAAGGTGAACCACTCGCTGCTCTATCTCGCATTGCCAATGGAACTCATAAACAGATTACGCTATTACCAGATGACATAGTTGTATTCTCATCGAATCCGATACCAGGTAATGCAACTAGCATAAATAGAATAATCAATAAGCTATATTTGAAAGGGGTCAAGGTAGTTACTAATACAGAACTTACCAATATCCATACCTCTGGTCACGCCAAACAAGAAGAATTAAGGCTCATGTTGAGACTCATGAAACCGGAGTACTTCATGCCTGCACATGGCGAATATAGGATGTTAAAAGAACACAAAAATGTTGCAATCTCTTGTGGTGTAAAAGAAGAAAATATTTTTATATTAAAAAATGGCGAATCGATAGATATCGACTCGACTGGTGCAAGACGGGGAAAAACTTACCAAGCAGGAGACGTATATGTAGACGGCTCTCGCATCGGAAGCGTCGGAAGTATCGTTTTAAAAGATAGAAAACTGATGAGCAAAGACGGTATACTTGTTGCCATATTAAATTTAGATATCAACAAACGAGAACTTCTCATTCATCCTAATGTCACGACTCGAGGATTTATTTTAGTAAATGAAAACGCCGACTTAATCTTATCGATTAGTAAGCGTATTGAAGCAACTGTCAAAAAATATTTCCAAAACAATGCTAAATACAACTATTTAGATTTAAAAAATCAAATCATTTTAGACATCAATCCATATATAGTAGAATTGACAGGTAGACGACCAATTATATTACCTGTTATCATGGAAATAAAATAATATTAAATTTTAAAGCCTATTTGGCTTTTTAATTTGCTATAAATCATACAAATTGTAGTCTCTTAAAGACTTTACTAACTCATTTAAAAAAGTAGAAAAAATCTACTTTTACTTTTATCATTCTATATATTCTGGATTAGCCGTAATTCTTCCTGAAAAAACTTTTTCAAGAGCATTTTCTACTGTTGCATCTTCATGAACCCAAAGTCTAAATGAGCTGCTTTTACTCTCGCCTGCTTCTAGTGTAAAGGATTCGACGACATAAGCATCTTTAAACTCGCTTCTTATAGGATTTTCTCTTTCTGTATTCTCCCCAAAACTCGATACTGCATTGTCGACTGAATATTTTACTAAACTGTTCTCTAATGTACTACTCCCCATTATTTCAAAAAGTACTTTAACCTTAATAGGGCTATCTTCGTCGTTTCTAATCGTATAAATATATGGTTCAGTATTAAGACCTATATCATCAGGCATAGGATACGTCTTAGATAAAGTAATACCAGACTTATTTTCTGTATAAGTAATCTTTGGACCTTCCGAAGTAGTAGCACCGATATTAAATGACGAACCTACTTCTCCTTCATAAATGTACCAAGCAAAACTCATAGATATTATCATCACGAGACTGACTATAAAAAGTCCCAAGATAACGGCAGATTTACCACTTAACTTTTTAACCATCTCGCTCACCTACTATCTATATTCTAAAATAATCTTCCCGATTAGTCAATGAAGATATTAAAAAAGTGCATTTTTATACAGCAATTTTACTTATATAAAATACACTTTCATTCTTTATGTCGATTGCACTTGCAACCATATTTATCTCTTTTAATTCGAGATTTTTATAATACTCCAAAATGTTTTCTTCGATTTTACCGTTTGCAAGTACGTCATCTTCGATATCTTGAGCAACCTCCATGATGTCGTTAAAGTGCATGAAGAAATTAGCTATATTGCCCTTCTTAATTCGCTCCAATTCTTCTCGAGAAATCTTTATATTCTTTAACTCGCTTCTTATCAAATCCAAGACTTCTTCTTTATACTCTGTCTCCATCTCTAGACTAATCATCACATAGTCATTTCTAACTTCTCTTGCTGGATACAAATCCCATGGAATTAGTTTTTCATCTATGAGTTTTTCTAATAGATCTGAAGAAATTCCAAATTTTATTTGTAAAATAGCATCCAAATAAATTTTCAATTTCACGTCGTCGATATTTTTAAACTTATCTTTTGATATTTTATAAGCAACTTTAAGCTTAGGAACGCTTACGTCCATTTCACGCTCTTCGTATGGCGAGTCGACTTCTATTGGCTCGTGAAGAGCTTTCTTAGTAATCTTCTTACGAGGACTAAACAACTTACCGGCTTGATTTGTTTTTATGATACCCAAAGCTTCCAAAGGGCTAAAATTGCCTGTTAGAACTAAGAACATATTAGACGGATGATAAAACACCTGATAACATCTATCTAATGTATCAGCTGTAATTTCTTTTATATCGTCTTCCGTTCCACTTATCAAAAACTTGTGTTTATCCTGCTTATTCAAATTGTATTCGAGTCCAAAGTTTAAAACGCTCATTGGGGTATTATCGTACATCTTGATTTCTTCTCTAATTATTCCCCGTTCTTTATTGACACTTCCCGGTTTAAACACAGGATTTTGGACATAATCTAATAAATACTCTAAATTTTCTTTAAAAAACGAACAAGAAGTAACTTCATAAGAAGTATAGCCATAAGTAGTAAAAGCATTTACAGAACTTCCGAGTTGACCGAAATATTCAAAAGCCGTAACGCCGTCATCCTCTTGAAACATCTGATGTTCTAAGAAATGAGCTGTACCGTTTGGAACGCTCGTAAATTTTTTTTCTTTATCGCACTTGAACTCCGTATCCATACTTCCGAATTTTACATTAAAAGCTAAATAAAAGTTTCGTGCTTTTTGATTGGGATACATGAACACTTCTAACCCATTGGGAAGTTTTTCGTAAAAGACGGTCTCATCTGCCCCTTTATATACAATTTTTTTCATCTCGTCCCCCTAATTCTATAGTTCAAAATCAATTTTAACTTTTTAGCTACAGCTATTAAATCATCTATTGTCACTTTTTTAATTTCGTCCGTTCTCTTTTCGATATCTGGTAATTTAGCGATGTTTTTAAACAAATACATATCGACGAGTCTTCCTGGGCTATCCAAAATTAGGTTTAAACTTGTTATCATCATATTTTTGACGCTGTCAAGTTCGTCTTCTGTAACTTTTCCATTTATCATTTCTTTTAAACATTCTCGGACGAGCTTCAAAGAAAGCTTGGTCGACTCTTCGTCGATTGCCGTATGGAGTATCAAAGTTTTATCGTATTTTTGATAAAAAGTCGTCACGTTATAACACAAAGAATTTTCTCCTCTTAAAGCCTTATATGTCTTACTCTCAAGCGACCCAGAGCCGAATATCAAATTGAATAAAGGCATCACATAATCTATTTCTCTTTGAGTTAAAGAATTTACAGAATATATCTGTACCAAGTTAGTCTGTGAAAGACTAGAATCTCTATAGGCATCTTTTAAACTGCGACTCTTTAATTCGTCTAAATATATCTTATCTTTAACTTTTGGTATACTTTTAAATTTGGCGTATTTTCTCACGATTTTGTCTACTTCTTTTGAAGATACGTTCCCGACTAAATAGACGTCTCGTACACTATTTTCCAAGAATTTTAAATAAAAATCGTATAGTTTCTTAGGTGTAATAGAATCCAAAATGTCGGCATCGCCACAAGAATTAAGAGCTCTCAAATCGTTCTCATCTATTTTCTTGCAAGCTTCTAAAATTGAAGCTTGCTTAGGGTCTTCCTTCAACGAATCGATTTCTTTTGCCAAATTGTTTTTAAGCCTTAAAAAAGTCTTTTCGTCGAATTCATCCAAATCTACATTGGGATTTAATATCATCGAAAAAAGCAATCCAATCGACTCATCTAACATCTCTTTGCTCGTATACATTGGGTCTAAAAAGTCCAAAATGAAGTTCGTGATTATCACGCCACCTACCCTCGTATTCTGGGCATAAACAGTAGCATTATATAAGTCGTACATGCGACGAGCTAAAAGCTTTCTAGTAGGATACTCTTTAGAATTTTCCATGAGTGTATCTACTAATAAAGATAGATAAGTTATATTTTCCTTTGAGGCAGGCGTTCTAAAGATGACCTCAGCATGTACACTTTTAAACTTCGAAGTTTCTATTGTATATAGATTATAAGTATCGTACTCATATGACTCATATTTCATAAATGTCCTCTTCTCTTCAAAAATTATTATGGCACTAATTTAAAAGATTATAATCATATTTCTTTAAGTAATCTATTTAATTCGACGGCATATTCCATCGGCAACTCTTTTTTAAAGTCCGCAATGAAGCCGGCTACCAAAAGTTCTTTTGCTTCTTCTAAAGTAAGACCTTTACTCATCAAATAAAACATCTTTTCTTCGCTTATTTTAGAGACGCTAGCCTCGTGTTCTAAAGTCGAAGTCGGATTAGAAACGATGTTTAAAGGATAAGTATCGCTTTTACTCTCATCATCTAATATGATAGTATCACATTTTACAAAGCTATTTGAATTTGAAGCACTCTTACTAATCTTGACCTCTCCTCGATAATTGGCAATCCCACCATTACTAGCAATCGACTTAGAAATTATTTTACTCTTAGTATTTTTTCCTATGTGTATCATTTTAGCCCCGGCATCTAAAACTTGCCCATTTCTAGCATAGGCTATGCTTATCGAATTGCCTCGGGAGTTATTCCCCTTTAATATACAACTTGGATACTTCATAGTAACGCCACTACCTATGTTACCATCGACCCATTCCATGAGTCCACCTTCATCTACAGTAGCTCTTTTAGTAACCAAATTGTAGACATCTCTGCTCCAATTTTGAATCGTCGAATACCTTACGTGAGCTCTTTTTCCTACGAATATTTCGACAACTCCCGCATGGAGAGAATTGACTGAGTAACTCATCGCTGTACAACCTTCTATATAAGATAACTCTGAATCGTCATCTACGATAATAATAGTCCTCTCGAATTGTCCAAGAGCCATCGAATCTATTCTAAAATAGCTCTGTAATGGTCTATCTAACTTTGTATGAGGTGGAATATAGATGAATGAACCTCCACTCCACAAAGCTCCGTTCAAAGCAGTAAACTTATTCTCATCGAACCTTACCAAACTGTTAAAATATTTAAAAAACAAATCTGGATACTTCTTTAAAGCGTCATCCGTCGACAAAAATATTATTCCTTTATCTTCTAGCTCGCTATCTAATTTATGGTATATTACTTCGCTTTCATACTGATTAGTCACTCCATCTAAATATTTACGTTCAGCTTCGATGACTCCTAATTTATCGAAAGTATTCTTTATAGCACAGTTTACTTTATCCCAATTAGATGTACTATCTCCAGCCTTTTTATAGTAATTAATACTAGAAAAATCTATATCCAATTTGGGACCGAATTTTGGCATATCTAACTCTTGAAACTTCCTTAAAGATTTGAGCCTAAACTCACACATCCAAGCTGGCTCGCCCTTTTTAGAACTGATTTCCTTTATCATTTCTTCGTTCAATTCTTGATACATGCCTCATCACCTATAAAAATTATACCACTAAGTTTATACTTAGTGGTATTATACTTTTACTTTGACAAAATATTTTTAAATAGTTACTGCTTCATTTTAAGGAATATACACTTATTTTTTAAGTCCTTACATCTTAGATTGAATTATTCCATTAGTATATTCAACTGTTTTTGCTTTTAACTCATCTTCTGTAATCTCTAACCCTAAATACATTCTCTCGTCGAGCGACATTCCTTTTCCCCTTAAATCTAAATTTATATCTGGTAAATCTAATATGCCAAGAGAACTCAGATAATCTCTAGTTGGGGTAAGAGTTGTTTTGTAATGCTGTAGATTTTTATAAAGCTTCAAAAAATAATCGTAGTTCCAAAGTCTAGATAAGTCTTCTCCATATTCTTTATATAATTCGCTCAATATCTCTAAAGAGAATTCTGTCGCCCACGCTTCCGCCATGAATTCGTGAGGAGCAATAGTGTACATCTTTTTAGCAGTCTTCTTTACTCTATCGATTTTAATAGACGCTTCTTTTAAAACGGCTATAGTTCCTCTTCTTTTTAATTCGTCTTCACTTATAGGAGGACACAAAGTATTAAGAGGAATCATACTATAATTTAATATCCTCCGTTTTAAAGAATCTTCTCCTTCTTCCATAATCTTAGCTTGCGTGGCATGTTCTGTCTCGTGTGAAATTACCTCTAATACAATCAATAGCAATTTAAATTCTATCTCAATTCTAATAAATCTATCTTCTAATCTCTTTTGAGTTTTTGAAAGCATCTTTAATAGATTATTTAAATAAGTGATAACCGCCTTACATGAAGAATCATATTCTGCATAACTTGTTTTGAAACTTAATCTTATTATCTTTGATTTTGATAAATCTATATAACTCTCTAAATATCTATATTTAGTAAGCAGTTCGATTAAAGTCATGATATACTCTCTATTGCACTTTTTATCATGCATAACATAATACTTTATAAGCTCCAATATTTCTATTTGTTCTTTTTGCATATCACAACATCCTTTCTATCTATTTTGGTACCATAGAAATAACTCTACCTATTTCATCTCTTTTTTGTTGTCTTTCCTCTTCTGTTATTTCTAATCCTAATCGTATTCTTTCATTTAAAGATAGACCTTCCCCGCTTAGATCTATAAAATGCTCTTTTATATCGAATAATCCCAATGCTTTAAAATAGTCATACGTCGGATGTAGAGTATTTTCATAGTGTCTTAATATTTGTTTTAAATACTCGTTAAGATTATAATCGTATAATGACTGTAAATCTTTATATTCAAATAAAAGACTTTCTAATATCTCTAAAGAGAATTCCATCGCCCCTGCTTCCGCCATTACTTCATGAGGCATAATAGCATAAAACTTGTTTTGAATCGTACGAATTTCATTGACCTTTTTTGTAATTTCTGCTAATAAGTTGAAATTATCACGATTGAAGCATATTTTAGAACTCCACTCTGGTATTAAAACTTTGTAAGGAATTATACTTAAATCTAGTATTCTTCGTTTTAAAGAGTCCGCTCCTTCTTCTATTAATCTAATATGACTAGCATGTTCCACTTCGTGAGCTATTATTTCGACTATGAGTAGCATAAGTTTATATTCGCAAGAAATGGGGTCAAACACACTTCTATATCTTTTGTGATGTCTCATTAAAAGACACTTTAAAGAAAGGTAATAGACATAAATTGTTTTATCGTTTAAGACATATTCGGCATCGCAATCTTTAAAAGAAAAAAGCTTAACCTTTGAATTCGATATATCCACATAATCTTCTAATTTCCCATGTTTTGTAATCAATTCTATTAAAGTTCTAATATATTCCCTATCACACTTTTTACCACGAGTAACATAATGTTTTATGAGTTCCAATATCTGTATTTTTTCGTTTGTCATATATTTACCCCCCCTAGAATTAGGGATATACCCAAAATAATTTATCACTGAATTGTTGAAATATCTAAAACTTTATGATTTTCATCCACTAAAAATTTGATATTAATACTCTTAGTTTTTAATACATTTTGAAATTCTGGCTGAAGTAAATATGTTATAGCATATCGTTTTTCATTTTTCAACAAATCATTAATAGATAACCAAAATGATTCATTTTCATTAAATTCTTGAGGAAATCCATTATATTTTGTTGCAATAAACACTTCCATATTATAGATTCTATCTGGATATTCTACAATTATTTTCCCCAACTTTTCTAATTCACTTATGTCAATGCCAGTTTCTTCCTTAAATTCTCGCACAGCTGCCTGTTGTGGAGTTTCATCCAGTTCAATTTTTCCTCCTGGTATGTCAATATATCCAACATTATCTACTTTATATTTTGTACAGATTACCGAATTGTCTTCTATTAAAAAGGTCCTTACAGCATTTCTTATATTTTTATGCATAGCAATCCTTCTCCTCATATTATTTTTCTTTTTTAATTTTCGTTTTCAAGAATTCGATTCATCTCACTTAATTTATTTTCTAATAATTTTTTATCAATTAATTTTAATTTATATTCAGAAATTAATGTTTGAGACATATTTTTACTAAGTGAATATTCAACTATGTTTTTATCTTTAGAACTGCATAAAATTACTCCAACACTTGGATTTTCATTTTTCTTTTTAACATCTCTATCTAATGCTTCTAAATATAAATTCATCTTTCCTAAATATTCTGCTTTAAATTCGCCTAATTTTAATTCAAAAGCAACAAGACAAGATAATTCTCTATTAAAGAATAATAAATCTATGAATAAGTCGTGATTTCCAACTTGAACTCTATACTCATCTCCTATAAAGGTGAAATCTTTTCCAACTTCTAAAATAAAATCCTTTAAATTTTTTACTATAGCATTTTTTAAATCTTTTTCTGAATACTCATTTGGTAAGTCTAAAAATTCTAAACTATAAAGATCTAAAATCCTTGTATCTGGGTAATCATCTTCATCAATAGTTTTAGTAGTAGTTGGAATTGCATTACCTTCTGATAATAGATATCGCTCATAATAAGCAGAAGTAATTTGTCT
>CANDHX010000027.1 GCA_947384645.1 uncultured Mycoplasmatota bacterium
ATTATAAACCATTCTTGATGACTATTCTATTTATCGGTTTAAAGCTTATTGAATGGATTATAATATCTTTTAAAGCTATGCTAGAAGAGAAGCTGTTAAAAAAAGTAGACGAAGAGATTTTCGAGAATTTTACTAATCACATCTTTAAGTTACCGATAAAATATATCCATAATACTAGAGTAGGTGAGATAGTAAAGAAAATCGAAGACATGACTCATGTCAAAAGTTTATTTGCTAGAATAGTGTTAGTGAATTTTCTAGATCTATTAACTATGCTCGTCACTATAAGTATGCTATTCTATATTTTTCCTAAGATAGCTTATATATATCTCTTCGTATTGTCTTTAATCTTTTTAACTATACCTTTTTTAGAACAACTCAAATATAGAAGAAACAAAAAAAATATACGACTTTACGAAGAGTTCTCAGGGACTCTAGTCGAAACTTTAGAAGGATTAGAAAGCGTTAAGAATTTATCTTTAGAGAACCGTTTTAAAGAAAAAGTCGACCAATGTTTCCGAGCTTATACTAGTGATATTAAGGGTTTGAATTTATTAGAAAGAAAAATCGATTTATATAAAAATTATATTTTCGAAATTGCCCTTTTAATAGTAAATCTAGTCGGATTCTTGAGTTTAAGCGAAAGCTTTACTTTTTACGACTTACTCGTTACATCATCTTTCTTTTCTTTAGCATATTCTTCTGTTTTGAGTTTAAGCGTCACTATATCGGATATACTAAAAGGAAAGATTCTTTTTAGAAGTTTGGGAGAGTTTTTGGACATATCTAAAGAACGTGATAAGGAAATTTTTGACCAACAATTTAAGTCTTTAGAAGTCTCCAATTTGAATTATTCTTTTGACCCGTTTTCTGTCATTATAAAAGACTTTTCTTGGAAATTTAAAAGGGGATGCAAATATCTTTTTAAAGGTCCGTCCGGTGTTGGAAAGAGTACATTAGTAAAGTGTCTTTCTGGAATATACGATAATTATGAAGGTAAAATAACTTTGAACGGCGTAGATATCCAAAATATCGCTCTATCTTCTTTGAGAAGTTATTGTGTCTATATAGGACAAGAGGAAAGACTCTTTAGTGGGACAATTTGGGATAATATCACAAATGGATGCGATGATAGAGAAAAGTTTGAAAATGTATCAAAGATATGCGAATTAGACGAAGTAATGAATACTAGAGCTTTAAGGGAAAATACAGCTCTATTGGAAGGAGCAACGAATTTAAGCGGTGGAGAGAAAGCTAGATTGATTTTGGCAAGAGCTCTATATAAAAATCCAAGTGTATTGATAGTAGACGAAACACTATCTAGCGTTTCAGAAGATATGGAAAATAAGATTATCGAAAGGCTAATAAATATAGAAAGCTTAACATTAATATATATAACTCATAGAAACAAAGATAGATTATTTAAAAATATCATTTTACTTGGAAAGGAGTGAAAAATATGGTATTAAATGAAGCAGAATTATATACGATAAAAGGCGGTGCTTTTAGCCTTAAAACTGCAATTTTAGTGGGTATAGGAGGCTTGATTACCTTATTAGTAGGCGTGATAGACGGATATATGAACCCTCAAAAGTGCAATATGAGAAAACGTTAGAAAGGAGTGGTATCTTGTATTTAAATGAACTAGACTTGTACAATATAAAAGGTGGAGCAGCAATAACGAGTACTTTTTTGAATTCTGTTGCTCGTCTTATCACGACTGTATTGGACTTTGGAAGAACAATAGGTTCTTCTATTGCTAGATATAAAAATAAAAAATATTGTTATTAATTTACTTGTTACATCAATTTGTTTTTGCTATAATAAATGTGCTTATGTTTTAGAAAGATTAAAGGGTAGTATGGAAGTACAAGACTATTTAAAAAAATTAAAAAATAAAGGATATACTAGTTATATAGTAGGAGGATATACTAGAGATTATCTTTTAGGACTGAATTCTTTTGACGTAGATATTACTACTGCTGCTACCCCAAATGATGTAAGAAAAGTCTTTAATATAAATGGAAAAGACAATTTCGGTTCTATAAGGATAAAAGATGAACCTTATATAATCGATATAACGACTTTTCGCAAAGAAATTTCTTATAGTGGAAGAAAGCCAAAGGTCGTCTTCATCGAAGAAGTCTTGGAAGACCTATTTAGAAGGGATTTTACGATTAATGCCATATGTCTAGATGACAATTTGGAAGTTTATGACCCCTTAGGTGGCTTCGAAGATTTAAAATCTAAAACGATAAGAGTTATAGGAGATATAGCAAAAAAGTTCCAAGAAGATCCTCTTAGGATTTTAAGAGCTATTAGATTTGCTGTTATATACGATTTCGAGATAGAGGAAAATGCCTATCGTTTCATAAAAGAAAACGGACGCCTTTTAAAGTCGTTATCGTATAAAAGAAAAATCGAAGAGTTAGATTTGATGTTTAATAGTCCTTTTTATCAAAAAGCGTTAGACTTACTAGAAGATTTAAATCTATTAGATGCTTTGGGTTTAAAATTAGAGAAAGATTATTTTGTGCCCAAAACGAGAATTGGAATATGGATTTACGTTAATCCAGTAGAAGCGTATCCTTTTAGTAAGCTTGATAAAAAACGCATGAGCGATATTCGAGCGATTTTAGCACTTGGAGATATCGACAGAAAGACGATTTTTACTTATGGTATAAAGAATGCTTTAATAGCTGGAAATCTATTGGGTATTAAAGAAGATAAGATTGTGAGTATATACGATAGTCTTCCTATAAAGAGCGAAAGCGAACTGGTGATTGACGGCGATACCATTAAAAGTGTCTTAAATCTCAATAGTAGTTTAAAGATTGGGAAGATAAAAAGCGACGTGCTATATGAGGTCTTAAAAGGGACCCTTAAGAATGAACGAAGTATATTAATTAAATATTTATTAGAAAATTGGAAGTGATTAAAAATGGGCGATACTATTGTTAGATTATATCAGAAACAAAATTTTGTCATCGGAGAGGATATCTTGAGGACGATAAAAAAGAATAATTTAACATTAGATGAAGCCCTTTTAATCATCTATTTTTGTGGAAACAACAATCATCCAGAGTTGGATATTGAAGATATCATGAGCAAATTCATGATGGACGAATTATCTATTATGAAAGCTTTTGCCAATATTACAAATAAGAATTTGATAAAGATTAATATGGTTAAAAATAAGGACGGCAAAGTCGAAGAGTTAATAGATTTAACGCCTTTTTATGAATCGATTGCTGTAGATTTAAACGAAGTTAAAAAGAAAGACAGCGATGAAGGAGTATTCAGTTTGTTCGAAAAAGAATTTGCTAGACCCTTGTCGTCTACAGAGTTCGAACTAATAAACAACTGGTTAGATAAAGGAATAAGCGAAGAACTTATCAATTGTGCTTTGAAGGAAGCTATATTCAACGGATCTTTTACCCTTAGATATATCGATGCTATATTGTCTGAATGGACAAAAAAGGGTTTTAAATCGTCTAAGGATGTAGATTTGTATTTAAAGAAACGAAAACCTTCAAAAGTAAGACGCAATGAGGATTTGTTCGATTATAATTGGTTGGATGACGATGAATAGAGATATATTAAGAAAATTAGATATATTGGTGCCAAATCCTTCTTGCCCCTTAAACTACGAGAAAGATTATGAGCTTCTTTTAGCAGTTATGTTGAGTGCCCAAACGACTGACGACAGGGTAAACGAAGTAACTAAGGAACTATTTAAATACAATCTAGAACAACTTGCTAATATGGATAGCGAAACGATTATGCATATAATAAAACCTGTGGGTACCCAAAAAAGAAAGAGCGAGTATATAAAAAAAATAGCAGCTAGGCTATTAGAAGATTATAATGGGCGTGTACCTCACGATAGAGAATATGTCGAAAATCTACCTGGAGTAGGACATAAGACTTGTAATGTCGTCTTCTCTGAACTTTTTAATGAGCCAACATTAGCGGTTGATACTCACGTAGAAAGAGTTAGTAAACGATTAGGACTTGTCAAGCAAAATGACGATGTAATAGAAGTCGAAGAAAAGCTTATGAAGTTTTTTCCAAAAGAAAGCTGGGCTAAAGTACACGTTCAACTAGTTCTATTTGGAAGATATGTTTGTAAAGCAAAGAAACCGAATTGTGATGAGTGTCCTTTTAAAAATGTAGAATGTAAAAAGCCTTTAGATTAAATTCTCAAGGCTTTTTTCATATTTATTCTTCATCGTTTGTAATGTTGTCATCATTTTGGTCATCATCATCGGCATCACTAGGTCCAGAAGGGTCTAGACTTCCATTTAATTTAACAGTAATCTCTTTTCCAGCGCTGGCATTAGCTTTGAATATGGTATATGTACTTTTGACGACAAATGAAGCAGTATTCGTATTTGTAATAGATGTCGTAAAGGAATTCGTGCTAGATGTTCCAAGGCTTATCAAAGTGCCATCAGCTTTTCTTTCGAAGATTTCATATACTAAGTTTCCTATATTAGTTACATTGTATTCCAATCTCTGGTTATAGTATTTTTCAGACCAACGTTCATAGCCGCTGTCAAAATAGTTTTTTAAGTATTCATCATCAATGGCATCTGGAGTTTCAATCGGAGTCCAAGTCAAATGAACTTGATTACCGACAGTCGTATAAGTCAAATTAGTGACATCATTTAATCTCGTAAATCTAGTCGATACTTCTGTAGGTTCAGTACCTTTTTTAAATACTTCTGTACTTCTTAGATTGTCCGGTGTGAATTCGCTTGCTAGTGCAGTCGGAATTGTACCTAATTCGACATCGACACTTATGACTCCTGCTGGTTTAGACCAACGGGAATTTTTTTCCATTATGTTTCTAGTCAAGCCATTAGCGATTTGTCTACGAGCAGTCCAACCTTCGTTTTGAGTAAGATAGTGTTCTTTGGTGTTATAGTCATATCCATACCAAAAAGCTATAGCATAGTCAGGAGAGTAGGACACTTGCCATGAGTCTTTAATAGCAGTTCCTTTTAGTCCTAATTGTTTTACTTTATTTTGGTCTTCACTAGTCGTTCCTGTTTTACTTGCGATATCGGTTCCACTAACAGAACTAACACTTACGTTTCCACTTGTGACAGCCCACTTTAATATATAATTGATTATATAGGCTGTTTCTTCGCTCATCGCTTTGGTTTTCTTTACAGGTGTAACATATGTTTCATCCGAATCTCTATATTCTATTTTTGTAAAAGAATAAGGTTCAATATAATAGCCTCCTCGAGAGAATGTTGCATAGGCAGCTGCCATTTCTAGTGGGCTTACTCCCTCAAAGGCTCCAATTGAAGCACTTTCTAATATTTCTCCATTGTGTATCTCTGGAGTTATTCCCAAATTAGTAACAAATTCATATTTTTGAGACTGGGTAGTTGCTTGGAAAGTTTGAAGAGCAGGGATATTTCTACTACTTCCCAAAGCCGTTTTAGCAGTCATTATACCTTTATAATCTTTTCCTACGTTTGTAATCGATGTTCCATTTGAGTAATTGTAAACGTCATCTACGATTGTTGTACCAGAACCCCAACCTTCGAATTCTATAGCTGGACCGTAGTCGAATATAGGTTTAGCAGTAGAACCTGGATGTCTCGATATTTGGGTCGCATAATTCCAAACACGCTCTCCATTACGATTTCTGCCGTTACCTACTGCAATTAAAGCTCCTGTTTCGACATCGACTACAGCAATTCCACATTGAACGACGTCGTTTACCCATTTATATCCGCCTGTAAAAAGATTGCCAGCATATAAATCGTTTACAACTTTTTGTTTATTTTGTCTTAGAGTCGTGTAAACGTTCATCGATACCAATGCAGGGTCGTTGCCAGTTCTATCGATAACTTCGGCTATGACAGTATCGATGAAACCACGATTTTCTGTATTAGAGTAACTGTAACCAGAGAGCATGTCTTGTAAAGAAATAGCCTTAGCAACTTCTGCCTCTTCCTCATTTATATAACCGTGTCTAACCATCAGATTTAATACTTGGTTTCTTCTGTTTTGAGCTTTTTCTGGATTTCTATATGGGTCAAAAGCAGTAGGCGCTTGGAATAGGCCAGCAATTGTTGCTGCTTCTGATAGGTTTAATTCGCTTACCGATTTATTGAAATAGGTTTTAGCAGCTTGAGATACTCCATAAGCATTACTTCCTAAGAATGCTTGGTTTACATAGAATTCTATAATTTCTTGTTTAGTGTAAGTTTTTTCAACCTTGAATACGGCCATGTATATGTCAGTAAACTTACGAATAATACCTTTAATACCAGTAGAAACCGTTCCATTATAGGTATTTTTTACGATTTGCATCGTGAGTGTTGAACCACCACCAGCGTCGCTGTGTCCAAGCAATTGTCCTACAACAGCTTTAGAAAAACGAAGTAAATCGATACCGCTGTGCTGAAAAAACTTCGAGTCCTCTGTCGCAACTATCGCATCGACTAGGACGTCAGGTAATTCGTCATATGTGACGTTTTCTCTATGTTGAACTCCAAGTTCGGCAATGACGTTCATGTCTGCATCATATAGTACAGATGACGAAGCTTTATAGAGCATTTTTACATCGAACTCTGGGGCGGCAACTATAATATAGACACAGAAAGATAGACCCATTAGGGCTACTGCTATCATAACTGATAATAAACCTATTAAAACTATGTGTCTTTTCGGTCTAGACTTTTTCTTTTTTTCTTTAATTACAGTCTCCATCTTTTGAATATTGTTTCCTTTTTTCTTCTTTATGTTTTGAGTAATTTTTGAAAATTCAACTTTTGGTTTTTTTGCCATGTCAATCTTCTCCTTTAAAATATATGCAATCTACTGTTTTCAAATAATCGATAGAAGGTCTTAAACCGATATCTATTTTGTGACAATTTTCTTTAAAATAAGAGTAAGGGATGCTTTTGCGTGTTTCGTTTTCTTTGAAATATAGCAAATCTTCGCCCTTTAACAAATAATATTCATCTCTAATCGAAACTATAAGAAAACTTATTGCACCGTGCTTGAGTATTCTTTTTAAATATAAAAATTGATGTTCATGTATATTGGCTAGAGGAAAAGCTGTTTTGGAGTGTGACTCTTTTGCTTCAAAGTCTATATATTTTCCTCTATATATCCCATTATAATCGAAGGTCGATTTATCTTTGAAATAGGCTTTTCTTATATGGTTATTTTTATGGTCGACGTCGATCAGGCCGATAGGAGTAGGTTTTTTATAGATAACAGCTATATCGTTTTCTAGATAATAATCATTGGCAGAATTTATAAGTGTTTCTAAGTTCATTCCTCGATTTCGGTAATCGATGACGTTTTTGGAAAATTTTTCTTTCTGTTTTAGGGGATAATTCAAACTCAATCACCTAGGGATATTATACTATTTTTTTTGTTTTTTTTCCATATTAACATTTTAGTATTTTATTACTTGACACTTTTTAATGAAGCTTTATACTTTTTTAAATAAATTAAAAGTGTCTTAGTTTATTTACATAAAGTAGATTTCATTTTATCAGAAGTATGAATATACACACAAAATATCGGCATATTATAATAGTTCTATGAAGCTTTTAACAATATTTATAATAGAAGATTTATTTATAATGTTAGTATAATTATCTATTAATCTGTTTATAAAATAAGATGCAATAGTTTTATTTCTATATCAGATATTATTTTCTCCTGATTATATTATCCTTTATCATCAAAAGAAAACTTTTGCATTTTTTAACGATTTGTTCTATAATGCTATATACGAGGTGAATCGATATGAAAATCGAATCAGCAGAATTATCAAATATTGCTGTGCGAACTAATCAATATCCAGAAGGAGACAATCCAGAGTTTTTGTTAGTTGGAAGAAGCAATGTAGGAAAGAGCAGTTTTATAAATACGATTATAAATAGAAAAAATTATGCTCATACTAGTAGTACTCCAGGAAAGACGCAAACCTTAAATTTCTATTTTATAAACGAGGAATTTTATCTTGTAGATGTTCCAGGGTATGGATATGCAAAAATCGATAAACCGACTCAAAAAAAATTTGGGTTGATGATAGAGGATTATCTTAAGACGAGATATACTCTAAAAAGAGTGTTTTTACTTATAGATTTTAGGATAAAGCCTTCTGAAGACGACGTACTCATGTACAATTATTTAAAATACTATAAAATACCCGTAACCGTCGTGGCTACTAAATACGATAAAGTGAAAATGAAGGCAAGAGATAAGCAGGTCAAACTAATCGAGGAAGCGATTCACTTGGAAGACGGAGATAATTTAGTATATTTTTCTAGCGTGAATAAAAAGGGCAAACAAGAGATATACGACATCATAAAAAGCTATTTAGACGAATAGTTTTTTTATGTTGAGAATTAAATCTCGTGTCCTTGCATAAATTTGTTTTTGTGATACAATACTTTAGGTTTTAAAAGAGAGGAAAATATAAATGACTATATTAGAAATAGAAAAATTTTATCAAAACGATTCAAAGAGTTATATTTTAGAAAAAAATAAAGAATTTTTGGAATGGCTAAATGGCCTTATCTCTAAAGGCTATACTCCTCCATTAGCTACAGTGGAAGAGCTCCAACTTTTTATAAATAAAGTTGCTTCTTGGTATTTGTTAAAATACTATACTACTTCATCTATTTCGTTAAAGCAAGATTCAATGAGCAATGAGGCAACATTTAAAGCACTTCAAAGAAGACTATCCCATTTAGAACTAGATTTGCTGAGCTGCACTTATCGTTTTGCTAGTGCTTTGGACGGTAAAAGCAATATGAATATTGCCGTATATGATTTAAAAAATGAAATGGAATTATATTTACAGTTCAGTAGAAATAGTGGCATGATTAGGAAAGGATAAGCTTCTTTAGTTTCAAAAGTTTTAGCAACTGGTATCAGTGCACCTTTTTCCTTATTGGATTTTGTGAGTGCGTTAAAAGGGAATAAAGAATACGATATAAGTGAAGCACAAAGGGCTTTGGAAACTCATAAAATAGATTTGCAATTGAGAAAGAAATTGCTCGAATTCATCGCTTTATCTATAATCTATTCGAAAAATTTTATACCAGCAATAAGCATTATGATTGCTAGAGAATTCGCATTCGAAATAGAAGATACCTTGGGTATAAAAATCGACATCGATGAGCTAGTTGCTAGAACTCAAGTTGAATGTAAAAAAGATAAAAATAATTATATATAGTTTTTATAATTAATAGATAAAAGTTATTTTTTATAAGGATTTAGAAAATGCTTATATAGATATTTTTTAAAATTTTGATATAAGAGGTTTGTCTTTCTAGACATGTTTTAGGTACCTTTGAAGGTATCTTTTTTATTTTTATTGTGGTACAATTGTTTAAAGAAAGGGATGAGTTAGATATGAATACAGTATCTCTAATAGGAAGACCGAATACTGGTAAGAGTTCTCTATTTAATAGGCTTATAGGAGAAAAAAAGTCTATAATTATGGATAATCCCGGCATAACTAGGGACCGCATATATGGCAAAGTTACTTATAATAAGAAAAGTTTTCATCTAATCGATACTGGAGGAATAGATTTATCGCAAGAAGACTTCAATGAAAGAATTAGGATACAAGCAGAAGTTGCCATAATGGAATCAGATGTCTGTGTATTCGTCGTAGACGGATTAACCGATATTACGGAAAACGACCGACTCATCGCTTCAATACTACAAAAACAGAATAAAAAGATTATAGTCGCTGTAAATAAAATCGATAACGAAAAAAGAAAAGAAAATATCTATTCGTTTTATGAACTGGGGTTTGAGCATGTAATCGCAGTTAGTGCAGAACACAAGCTTGGTATAAAGGAACTTTTAGAAGAAATAACTAAAGATTTTAATGAAAATCCAACTCTTCCGAAAGACGATGTCTTAAAATTTTCTTTTATCGGTAGACCTAATACGGGTAAGAGCAGTTTAACAAATGCTTTGTTAAACGAAGAGAGAGTTATAGTATCGAATGTAGCAGGTACGACAAGAGATGCAGTAGATATCAAATTCAACTATGAGGGAAATCCCTATATTGTAGTCGATACAGCGGGTCTTAGAAAAAAGGGCCGAATATTCGAGTCGGTAGAAAAATACAGTCTGATAAGGACTCTTAAGGCAATAGAAGAAAGCGACGTCTGTGTACTCGTCATAAATGCAGAAGAAGGTATCATCGAACACGATAAGCACATCGCTTCTTATGCAATAGATGCAGGAAAATGCCTTGTAATAGCTGTAAATAAATGGGACACTGTAGCTAATCAAGACCAAGCGATAAAGGAATGGAACACTAGAATTAAGAATGAATTTCAATTTGCCACCTATGCCAAAGTAGTATTTTTAAGTGCTCTTACTAAAAAGCGAATTCATACTTTGATGCCAGCGATTATAGAATCTTTTGAAAATGCAACAAGAGAGATTAAGACGAGTGCTTTAAACGATGTGATTAGCGAAGCTTACATGTTACATCCTGCTCCTAGTTATAAGGGAAGAAGGTTGAAAATTTATTTCATAAATCAATCGGGTACTAGACCACCAAAATTTACTTTTAACGTAAATAATAAAGGACTCGTACATTTTTCATATCAAAGATACTTGGAAAACACTTTGAGAAGCAATTTTGAACTCGAAGGAACGCCTATAGTAATTCAATTTAAAAATAAAAATGATGATGAATTGTAAAATTGAGTTAAAAACTCTTTTTTTATTTGGTTTAAAATGATAGACTGGATTTAGGACAATAAAAAGGAGTTCTTAAAATGAAGAAAAAAATTATTATAACTGTGGTCTTGTTGCTAATATTATTTCCAAGTTGTTTTTTTGCATATAAGCATTTCACTAAAAAGATTGAAGAGCCGCCCAAAAGCGATGTAGGTATTGAAGATGAGATAACCGCAGAAGAATTGAAAGGAAAATTTGCCGAAGCGGGATTGAAAGTCGATGCATCTTTAGCTACTCAGCCTTTGATGAATGCTTATGCCGAGTATTTTGGCGATAAAAAATTCTTGGCTAATGTCAAAGAAAATTATACCAATACGCATCCCGGGTATGTCAAATTAATCAATAAAGAAGCCGATTTGATAATTGTTACTGAACCTTCACAAGAAGAACTAGATTTGGCAAAACAGAAAAATGTCGAACTAGAAGTCACAAAGGTCGTCAATGAAGGATTTGTCTTCTATGTCAATACTAAAAATCCTGTAGATGATTTGAAACTCAAAGAAATCGTCGACATATATTCTGGAAAGATAAACGATTGGGATAAAGTTGGAGGAAATAAATCTCAGATAATCCCTTATCAAAGACCTGTTAACTCGGGTTCTCAAACGGGAATGTTATCTCTTGTAATGAAGGGAGAACCTTTGAGAAAGCCTACGTCTATTGAATTAGTAGAATCGATGGGTGGAATAATCGATGCAGTTGCAAATTATGACAATAACAAGGACGGAATAGGATATTCTTATTATTACTATGCCAATATCATGTATCATACACCAAACATTAAGTTTTTAGGAATCGACGGAGTAAAACCCACTTATAAAACGATAGAAGATGAAAGTTATCCGATAATGACCGCTTATTATATAGTTACAAGAAAAGATGCCAACGAAAAGACACTTGAATTTAAAAATGCTCTTTTAAGCAGTGAAGGCAATCGAGTTGCTAAGGAGGCAGGTTATGTCCCAATCAAAAAGAAATGATTTCATATTTTATGGAATTTTAGTTGTTATAGTACTAGTTTCTATTTTAGGTACTTCTTTTGCAATTAATTTACATAACAAAAATGTAGATGAAAACAATATTTTGGTAGAAGGAAAGGAAGAAGTTAT
>CANDHX010000028.1 GCA_947384645.1 uncultured Mycoplasmatota bacterium
ATAAAAATGGGTATAGAAAGTTTTGATATAGAGTTCAAAAGATTTATAATGGATTTTTATAAAATAACACTTGAAGAATATAGTTTAATATTAGAACAAGTAATAAATGATAGATATCCCAATATCTTAAAAGACCCGCTATTAAATAGTTATCCTATAATAAAAAATATATTATTAGCATATCCCATCGAACAAGAAAAAATGGTTGGTGTAATACTAAATGGAGAACTTAGTGACCATATAAAAATTAAACATTAAACAAATAATATATTTTTAATAAAAAAAGAATATAGCTTATGTAATGTTATATTCTTTTATTTACGTAAATTTGTAAAGTCTGTTATTTCTTTTAAAGCATTAACTATAGCGATAATGGTATACTTACAAATAGAAGAAGTAGGAGAAGTTTATGAAAAGAAGTAAAAAATTAGGAACACTATTACTAATCGCTCTTGCAGCTACTGGCTGTGTCAAATATGATGGTAGAATGTCCATAAGAAAGGATAAATCGATGGATTATTCTTTCATCTACGCATTAGATTCATCTATGACAGGAGACAAAACAGATAACTTCACGGACGGATTTGAAGAATTAAAAAAGATGGAAGAAAAGGGTTATAAAGTAACCGAATACGATAAAGACGGCTACAAGGGAATTAAAATAGAAAAAAAGTTTAAAAATATAGACGACATAAGCTCAACTGTAGATGAAAAAAGCGAAGAACCCGAAATAGAATATAGCTTATCTAATCCCATGGAAGAAAAATCCGAAGAAAAAATTTTTACAATTAAAAAAGGTTTTCTCAAAAATAAATATATAGCAAAATTCAACTTCAATACATCCGATGCAGGTTTCGATGACGATGCCGATGACTCGCAAGATAGTGACACTCCTTTTGATGATATAGATGACATGCCAAATGGTGACGATTTTAATACGGATGCCGATGAAGAAAATTCCTCAATTGGAGACTTATCTCAAATGGAATCCTTGATGAAATCGCTAGATTTAAAATTTAAGATTTCATTACCGAGAAAAGCGCTTAGCCACAATGCCACCGACTCAAATGAATTAGAAACAGAACTTACATGGGATTTAGCCAAAGGTAACGTAGAAAAAATAGAATTCGAATTTGAACTGTACAATTTGACTAACATCTATATAGCTGGCGGAATAATACTATTCTTATTTATTATACTATTTATAATTTCTAATAAAAAAGGACCAAAAGAAGCGATGGCAAATAATCCGAGCCCTAATATGTATAACCCTATAGAAGAAAACACTAATATTGACCAAGCAAGTAATACTTTCGTACCAAATGATATACCTCTTAACCCACAGCCGATGAAAGAACAAGTCGATTTAGACCAAAATTCAGTTGAAAATAACGTGGGAACTGTAGAAGCATCCAATAATACTCAAAATACATTTATAACACAGTCTTATACTCCTAACACTCCAATTGAAAATCCGATAAATGATGCAAATAATTCTCAAAATGCTTTTATAGAACCAACACTAGAAAACGCCGAACCAACTGTACAACCAGCACAAGTTTCTCCTATAATAGATACTCCAACACAGGAAAGCGAGCCTAAAATTAATCCGTTTAACATATAGTAAAAAAGTGAACTACTAAAAGTTCATTTTTTTATTAGAAATAGCTCTTGAAGCGTTTGACATAAAGTATACTGTTTGCTATAATAACATCGAGATTTCAAATCTCTTTGCTTTAGCTATTGACTAAAGCCGATTAGACCAAAAGGAGGTGTAGTTATGAATAAATATGAATTGATGTTCATAGTTAAAACTACAATGGAAGCTGATGCAGCAAGCTCTTTAGCGAACAATTACAAAAAAGTAATATCTTCACTAAATGGCAATGTTACAAACTACAAAGACATGGGTCAAAAAAAACTTGCCTATGAAATCGAGCACCAAGTAAACGGTTTTTATTATGTATTCAATTTTGAAGCGACAACTGATACTATTAAAGAATTAGACCGTCGATTGAGACTTGATGAAAATATATTGAGACATATGATTATAAGATTAGATGAAGAGTAGGAGTTTATTATGAATAGAACAATATTAGTAGGAAGGCTAACTGCTGACCCTGAACTTAGAACTACTCCAAACGGAATAGCGACAACACGTATCACGGTAGCAATTAACAGATTGCCAAATGCAAATGGAGAAAGAATAGCAGACTTTATAAATGTAGTCGTCTGGAGAAGACAAGCGGAAAACGTTGCAAAGTTCTGTACTAAAGGCTCGCTAGTAGGAATCGAAGGCAGACTTCAATCGAGAAGTTATGATGCCCAAGACGGAACGAGACGATATGTTACAGAAGTAATAGCGGATAACGTTACATTCTTAGGAAGCAAATCTTCAACTGGAGGAACACAAGTAACGCCACCTATGGACGATATGACTAATAATGTCCAAGACATTATGGGAACTTCACCTATACAAGATGACGTACCATTCCCAACAGGAGAAGAAATGTCGAGTTCTACTACAACAGATGTTTCAGAAGACCCATTTAAAGACTTTGGAGAAGAAGTAGTACTAAGTGATGACGACCTACCATTCTAACAAGAAGGGAGAAAAAACTATGGCAGAATTTTATCGCAAAAAGAAAAAAATTTGTCAAATGTGCGCTGGAAAAGATGTTAACTATAAAGATGTTATGATAGTTTCTAAATATATAAATGAAAAAGGAAAAATCATGCCAAGACGTCAAACAGGTGCTTGTGCAAGACATCAAAGATATATAGCTGAACAAATCAAAAGAGCGCGTTTCATGGCTTTAATACCATATGTAAAATAGACCCAAAAGGTCTTTTTATTTTTTTTGCTTTATTATATAATGGGATTGAGAAGTAGGTTTTAGTATGGATAAGTTACAAAAAAAGATTATGACTTTGGATTATATTTAAAGATTTTTTTTATACTAATCTTTATAATGTCATTGCCCTTAAAAAGTATAGCATTTGAATATATGAGTACATCGGCTTCTATTCGCATGTTTAGTGTTAAAGGAGTCCCCATAGCCACAATAGCAATAGTCTTCTTCGTTTATTCTCTATATAAGAAAAACAAAAAATTACAGACTATTTCAATCATAGTGTTATTTTTATCTTATATTTATACTGTATATACATTCATAAACGTCGAAACTTTAATAGACTCTATGGAAGTTCTAGAAAAAGAACATTTTCAAATCAAAGAAGGTATAATATTTTATACTTTAAGTTATATAATACTCTTGATAAGCCTATTTATACCATCCAAAAAAGACTCAACAGTGGACACTAAAATAGAAGAAATGACTTCGAATATAAAAGGACAATATATATTGGCAAACTATGTTTTTGGAATAGAAAAAAGACCTGACCTATATCGAAAAATATCAGCTCTTGCGACTACTGAAGACATCGATTATTTAGAAGTAATAATCGACATGGAAAACCCTACAAAAATACAGATACCGAAATCCAAAATAAAAAATATCGAATCTAAAACTAGTATGATTGGAGAGGCAGTATCTTCGACGAGCAATTATGGAATGGCAGAAAACATAAGAGACACAATCCTCTTTGGACCTGTAGTGGGCTCGACAATAATGCTGATTAAGGGAGACAAAATAAAAGAATACAATAAAATTCAAAATAAAATAATATATGAAATCACTTTAACATACGAAAATGATAAAAATGAAGAGAAAAAATTTATGTTTCAAAGCAAAGAAAATCCTAGTAAATTTCTCGAACTATTTCAAAATAATCATAATATATAATTATGGTTTTTTTTATTACAATTGAATCGAGAGGTTTATTTTTTTACTCTCATTTGATATAATACTTAAGACGAAAGAAAGACTGGTGAAAACATGAAGGTCATTTTACTCAAAGATGTCAAAAAACAGGGGAAAAAAGACGACGTTCTAGAAGTATCAGACGGATATGCTAAAAATTTTTTAATCAAAAATAACCTAGCTGTTCCCTATACTAAAACTAGCAAAACGATATTAGAAAACGAACTGGATAAAAGAGCGAAAGATGAAGAAACTTTAATAAAAGAATGTAAAAAAATGAAAGAAAAAATGGAAAAAGAAAAATTCAGTTTTACATTCAAATCTGGAAAAGATGGAAAGCTTTTTGGTACTGTCTCGACCAAAGCTCTAAGCGAAGAACTTAAAAAAAATGGTTACGATATAGATAAAAAACAGATTGAAATGAATGTTAAAATCGACTCTCTTGGAGTATATAATATAAAAATAAAGTTACACAAAGAAGTCGAAGCTACTATAAAAGTCCACATTTGTTAGGAGGTAATGATGCATGGCTAATAGAAAAATGCCCCAAAATCTCGAAGCAGAAATGTCAGCCTTAAGTGCTTGTTTATTGATGCCTAGTGCTACAGATAAAGTATGCGAAAATTTAATACCCGACATGTTCTTTAGCGATGCCAATCGAAAAATTTTTGAAGCGATTTTTAACTTACACGAAAATAAACTTCCGATAGACTACACGACATTGACAAACGAATTGGAAAAAAACAACACTCTAGCACTAATAGGTGGAATGGAATATCTAAGTGATGTCGTAGACGCTATAGTAAGTGCTGCTAATCTAGACTATTACATCAACATCATCCAAGAAAAATACTTGAGAAGAAGACTCATAGAAGTTTCAACTGACATAACGACTTCGGCATATGAAGAATCGACAGACACAAACGACGTCGTAGACAACGCTGAAAAACAAATTTTTACTGTAACAAAGGAGAGAAAAGCAGGAGAATTCAAAAGCATAAGCGAAGTACTTCGTTCAACTCAAGCGAGAATTGAATTTCTAGCAAAAAACGGTTCTGCGATAACTGGTCTTCCTACGGGATTTACCGACATCGACATTATGACCAGCGGATTACACGAAAACGAACTCATCATAATCGCAGCAAGACCTGCCATGGGTAAAACGGCTTTTGCTATAAACTTAGCAGTAAATGCAGCCCTGTCGACTCCTAAAGCGGTTGCTATCTTCAATTTGGAAATGGGAGCAGAGCAACTAGCAGAACGTATGATAGGCTCGGTCGGCGGAATCGACATGAAAAAACTCAAAACGGGTTCCTTGGATGACAAAGACTGGCAAAAAGTAAACGAAGCGATGAGTGAACTGGGTGAAACTAACATATATATAGAAGACACATCTGGTATAACAGTAGGCGACATACGAGCTAAATGCCGCCGGTTAGCAAATTCCGAAAAAGGATTAGCTCTTGTAATAATCGACTACCTCCAATTAATTCAAGGCGGAGCGAGATACGCTGGAAATAGACAACAAGAAGTATCAGAAATTTCTCGTTCACTTAAAACGATGGCTTTAGAATTAAAAGTACCAGTCATCGCCTTAGCCCAACTCTCACGTGCTGTCGAATTGAGAGAAGACAAACGACCTATAATGAGTGACCTACGTGAATCCGGTTCGATAGAACAGGATGCCGACATAGTAGCATTTCTCTATAGAGATGACTACTATAATCCCGATAAACACGACTTAAGTGGCAATACATCTGTAACAGAATTTATAGTTGGAAAACACCGTAGCGGAAACACGGGAACAGTCGAATTACTATTTGAAAAGAACTTGAGTAATTTTGCCGATTACATAAAAAAGGAGAATGAAAATAATGGGTAAGAAAACAAATCTAGGGGGAATATTTCTAGTTTTGATAACTACTGCCTTAATACTTGTAATAGGATTTACAAGAATAGACCCCTCGAAGGCAAAAACTGCCTACATGGTCTATCTCGACGGTAAAAAACTAGGACTTATAGAAAATAAAGATGAGCTTTATACACTTATCGATGATGAACAAGAATCGATAAAAAGCGAATACAAAGTCGAAAAAGTATATCCACCTAAAGGATTAGAAGCTATCGAATACACTACTTACAACAACAACATCAAAACGGCAGAACAAATTTATAATACAGTAGCTGAAAAAAGTCCCTTTACCATAAAAGGTTATACCATAACGATTAAAAAAGAAGGGGAAGAACCTATCTATATAAACATATTAAAAAAAGATGATTTAGAGCCTGCCCTAACTGAAGCTATCAGCACATTTGTCAAAACAGAGAATTTAGAAGCTTACTTACACGATAACCAGGTAGAAATAAAAGATACTGGAAAGACTATCAAAAATTTATATTTTGACGAAAAAATAACTATCAAAGAAGCATATCTTTCAGTCGAAGAACCGATTATTACCAATAAAAGCGATTTGACGAAATATTTATTATTTGGAACCCTAGAACCGTACAAAGATTACGTCGTAAAAGAAGGCGATACACTAGCAGATATAGCTTTCAAAAACGAACTTAGTAATGAAGAACTTTTGATTGCTAATCCTAAATTGTCTAGCATTGACTCTCTTATCAGTCCGGGACAAAAATTGAATATAGGACTAGTAAATCCGCTTTTCACAATAGTCGAGGAAGCTGAAATAATAGCCGATGTCCCAATTTCATATGAGACAATAACTGAGACTAATTCATCCATTTTTGCAAGCGATTCATATATAAAACAACAAGGCGTCAACGGCGTTAACCGAGTAACTCAACAAGCAATTATAAAAAACGGCGAGACGACTAATATGGCCGTAAGTGGAAACAAGGAAATAACCAAAGCGATTAATCATATCATAGTTAAAGGAACAAAACCTTCTAATTCATTTAGCAATTTACCACCAGCAGCATCTTCTACAGACTGGGGCTGGCCGACTATTAGTCCATATGTAATAACGTCGAAGTTCGGTTATCGTTGGGGAAGACTTCACAGAGGTATAGATATCTCTGGTACAGGACGTGGTTCACCTATATACTCATCTACCGAAGGAACAGTAGTAAAAGTAAACAATAACTGTCCTAACGAAGGATACTACGGTTCGCCATGTGGTGGACAATTCGGTAACTATATAGAAGTAGAAATGGCAAACGGACTTGTCATATTCTATGCCCATATGCAACGCACGATAAAAGTATCGGTTGGCCAACAAGTTAGCAAAGGAACTCTTATAGGATATATGGGTAACAGCGGTTCTTCAACGGGACCTCATCTACATTTCGAAATAAGGAGCGACGGTAGTGCAGTGAACCCATGTAAGGTGGCATTCGTATGCTAGTAAGTGTCCTAGCTTCTGGTTCAGAAGGGAATTCTACGTATGTCGAAACGGATGACTTAAAACTTCTAATAGATATAGGAATGAATAACAAATATATAACTTCAAAACTCTCCGAATTAGGAGTTAACCCAGAAGAAATAGATTACATCTTTATGACTCATACCCATAAAGACCATACTGGTGCATTAAATGTATTCCTAAAAAAGAACAGACCTTATGTAGTAGTAACCGAGGATATGTTAAAAGAATTAGACGTTTTAAACGATTACCAAAATACTTTGATAACCGATAGCGAAGTTATCGTGGGAAATACTCACATAGAACCGTTTAAAGTTAGCCACGATGCCACAGATGCACATGGATATCTGATAGAAGATGGCTCATCTTCCTTGGTTTATATGACCGATACTGGCTACTTAAATCAAAAATATTTCGATAAACTATCCAATAAAAACATGTATATAATCGAAGCGAACCACGATGTCGAAATGCTCATAAACGGAGGCTATCCGAAATGGCTAAAATCACGCATCTTAAGTGATCATGGACACCTATCGAACAATTCTAGTGGCTTTTATTTATCAAAGCTAATAGGCCCAGATACGAAGAAAATTATTCTAGCTCACTTAAGCAAGGAAAACAACACAGAAGAAATCGCTCTTAAAACGGTTAGAAAGACTTTAGAAGAATACGAAATTTCATTTGAAGATATTATAACAGCTAAGCAAAAAAGTAAAACTGACGAGGTCAAAATATGATAAACATAATCTGCCTTGGAAAAATAAAAGAAAAATATTTAAACGAATTGATAGAAGATTATCAAAAGAGAATTTCTAAATATCATAAAATAAATATAATCGAATTAAAAGATGAGAATGACTTAATAATAGAAAGTAAAAATTTGCTAAAATATGTCGACGCCAAAGATTATTGCATCGTATGTGATATAGAGGGAGAACAAATGACTTCCACAGAATTAGCAAAAAAAATTGACGACATATTTATAACAAACAGTACGATAGATTTTATCATAGGAAGTTCTTTAGGACTCGATAAAAGTATAAAGAATAGAGCTAATTTATTGCTGTCGTTCTCAAACTTCACGATGCCCCACGGACTATTTAGAGGAGTCCTTTTAGAGCAGATATATAGATGCTTTAAAATAAACAATAATGAAAGCTATCATAAGTAGGTGATTTAATTGATATTATTTAACAATGATTGGGATGAAGTCTTAAAAGAAGTGACCCATTCTAAAGAATTTTACAATACTATGGTTTTAGCAAAAAAAGAATATGCCACTAAAACAGTTTTCCCACCAAGAGAACACATATTTGAAGCTTTAAAATTGACTAGCTATGAAAATACAAAAGTAGTAATAGTTGGACAAGACCCTTATCACGGTATAGGAGAAGCCCATGGACTATCGTTTTCGGTTAAACAAGGTGTAAGAGTTCCGCCTTCTCTTCAAAACATATATAAAGAGATTTACGACGACTTAGGAATAGTCGAACCCAAAACTTGCGGAGATTTGACGAAATGGGCTAAAGAAGGAGTTCTACTATTAAACGCCATTTTGACTGTAGAAAAAGATAAAGCTGGAAGTCATAGCACATTAGGATGGGAATATTTTACCGATGCTGTCATCAAAAAACTTAACGAAAAAGAAATGCCAGTCGTCTTTATACTTTGGGGCTCATTTGCTCGCAGTAAAAAGTTCTATATCACAAATCCCTTACACTATATAGTGGAGTCACCACATCCGAGCCCATTTAGTGCAAGAAACGGTTTCTTTGGCTCAAAACCCTTTTCGAAAACGAACACATTCCTAACCGAAAAAGGACTAAAACCGATAGACTGGCAACTATAGATAGCAAAAAATGTTTGCAATAAAAAGACCTTTATGCTATATTATAACTAGCACGAAGGTGTTTTTATTTTGGAGGAATTAAAACATGGCAAAAGAAACGATGACCGTCAATAACAATTTAGATGAAGTAAAATTAGAAAAACGAGAAAAAATGGACGGTAAAAAGAAAGAAAAGAAGAATAAAGAGCCTAAGCAAAAAAACGAAAAAAGAAACGAGAAAAAGGAAAAGAAAGAAAACTTTTTTAAGCAAGTTAGAAAAGAAATGAAAATGGTTACATGGCCTTCTAAAAAGTCCGTTGTAAAATATTCTTTTGCAACAATACTTATGATTTTAGCAATGACCGCTTTCTTTATTGGAGTAACGCTGATTTTTGATTTATTATATGCACTAGTACAAGGATGGATTGGTTAATATGGAAAAGCTTTGGTATGTTGTAAATACATATAGTGGACATGAATCAAAAGTAAAAGAAAAACTCGAGGCAAGAGCCGAATCCATGGGATTTCAAGACTATATCTTTAGAGTCATAGTACCTGAGACGACCGAAGTAGAAACCCTAAAGGACGGAATTAAAAAAGAAAAGAAGAAAAAAATGTTCCCGGGTTACATTTTAGTTGAAATGATAATGACCGACGAAGCATGGTATATTGTTAGAAACACACCGGGAGTTACTGGATTTATAGGTTCTTCTGGTAAAGGAGCTAAACCTACTCCTTTGCTTCCTCAAGAAATAGATAAAGTTCTTGCCAATATGGGATTAACTAGACTAGATACAGACAAAGAATTAGAAGTCGGAACTAAAGTCAAAGTCATCGAAGGACCATTTAACGGAATGATAGGTGTCGTCGATTCTATCGATAAAGAAAATGCAAGACTAAATGTACTAATCGACTTATTCGGTCAAGAAACTCCTGTAGAAGTCGAAATGTTTCAAGTTACAATTGAAGAATAAAGGGATGCGATATTCCTTTTTTCTTATATAATACTATTGAAAGGAAAAGTATGAAAAATAGAATTAAAAATGTATCTATCATAATTTTGTCTCTCGCTTTAATCATATCGATTGCGATTATCGTTTATCTTTTGTCGAATAAATTTAATGCAATACAGGAAATCGAAGGAAAAGTTATAGTAGTTGACAAAAACTATTTGATTATCGAATCTAGCGAAGAAGATTATTTGATAAATGGAAGTAAAAATGAATACGAAATAGGAGACATAGTCAAATTCAAATACAAAACCAAAAATCTCAACTCTAAAAACAGCCCTAAAAGCATAAAAATAGATGACGAAAAACTCGTTGAAAAGACAGAAGACGAACACTTAGACGACGATAATGAACCAGAAATTCCGCCAGTTATAGATAAAAATCCACCCGTCATCGACAAAGATAAAGAAGTGTTAAATTACTTCCAAAACCTTGAAAAAGACTTTAAAAGCGGTTCGATTAAAGAAAGTCTAAAAGACGGATTTATTACAGTTGTCGACTTTTTATTCTACGAAGGAAAGATTAAAGGCTACAAATTCAGCGACTTATCGGATAGTGCAAAACTCAAAGTGTTGAGCATGGTTCTATATTTTGATGAAAAAATAGATACATATTTCCCAGATTATAAAGAAAGCATTTCCTCAACTTCCGGAAAAATTTATACGAATGTCAAAAAAGATATAGTAGAGTCTTATTTAAACGTCACCACTAAAGTTTGCGAATATAACGAAGACTTATGTATAACTGCCAAAAATGGATTTCAAACATTAAAGAAAAATTTTGGTCTAACTTGGGAGCTCATTAAAGACATAGCAGGAGACGGACTAGACAAAATTAAAAAGTGGTATGAAATTTTCAGTAATAAACGATAACTATTATACGATTAAGAATGCCTTAACCGTTTTTTTGTATATAGATAGTCATAAAAAAAGAAACTATTTATAAATTCAAACGCCATTTAAAACTTTTTGACTTATCTTTAAAGAAAAGCTGCAATAATAAAAAGTAGGTGTTCAAAATATGTTAGACAAAAAAACGTTTATACTAAAAAACATATTTGATTATGTAGTCCTATGTCTAATTTTTAAATATTGCAATTATATAATAGCTGTAAATATCTATGATTTACAAAGATTTCCTTTAATATTCATTCCAATAGATTTTCTAGTAATTAAAAATATATTTATAAAACAATTAGAAAAAAAATGTCTACAAAAATCCGAATGCATCATACCGATAACTTTTTCTTACACAGCGATAAATTTAATTTTAAAGATGCTCATAGTCTATACTATATGCCTAATACTTTTCTTAATAATTTTAAAGGATGACAAGAATTTAAACTCTAAAAAGACATATCAAAACATAATGGAATATTATAAAAATAAAAAATAATTCTTTATAGAACTAAATGATACCTAAAAATCTTGAATTTACGAGTATATTGTGTTATATTCTTAATCGGTAGTTTTTAATTACCACCGTAAGTGGGAGGGAATGCGGATTAGCCCATACCACTTCTACGTAAAAACTTTGAAAGGATGTGTTTTTCGTGGCAAAAGAAATCGTAAAGAAAATTAAACTACAAATACCTGCCGGTAAAGCAACACCAGCTCCACCAGTTGGAACGGTTTTGGGACCTGCTGGTATCAATTTGCAAGAGTTTTGTACAAAATTTAACGATGCTTCTAAAGATAAAATGGGAGATAT
>CANDHX010000029.1 GCA_947384645.1 uncultured Mycoplasmatota bacterium
TGAAAGATGGATAATACTGCACTTTTTTTCCAATCTTTGTTTCTTTAATATCGCCAAAGGCGACCTTGTAAATACTAATTTTCTCATCTTCTAAAAATTCGTCTACAATTTTTTCAAAATGAGACGAAGTAGCACACATCGGTTGATAAATAAGTACTGCAAAAGTCTTTTTATTTTTTTCCAGTTCCTCTATCGTAGAAAAGCTTATTTCCTTTATGTCATTTACTCCATAATACTCTTCTTCTAAATAAAAATTCGTTTTGCTATTATATAACAATATAAATGCGAGTGCAATTAAAGTTACAGTCAATAAAGATGTTATTATATATCTCTTTTTCATTTCTTAATTTCTGTTAAATTATCGAAATTTATATCGTGATAATTTACTTTCCAAAAGTCGTATTTTGTCTTTGAACCGTGATTATTTATCGTGCTTATTTTATGATTTCCTTCATAATTCCAAAAGCCACCGACATTGTATATTTTTTCTTTATCCCAACCTAAAGAAACCAACATCTGTTTAGTGAAGTTTGCATATCCACCTGCTCCACACATGATAAAAATGTATTTATCTTTAGGAAAAAGATACTCTAGTATTTCCATAGATTCTTCATAGTTTGCAACGTATGATCCCTTATCATCTAAAGAATACTAAGTCTTTCCTTCGTATAAACCTGATACATTTTCACTTGCTTTCTGTTCTATATATTCTTGAGGGAACTCCGTTAAAAAAGCATATGGAACTATTTCAAATCCCTCTACAAAACCAGTTAGTTCTCTTTCACCACCTTTATTTTCCCATGTTGCACTATCTAAAAGCATTCTAACGTCACGATATACAGTATCGCTTCTGCCTAAATAGTTATCGATCGTTTTTTCATTGATATTTTTATCGATATCGTACACTCCTCTAAGTCCTTCTGATTTTTCTTGTTTGGGTAAGGGCTGTTCTTTTGATACATTATTTTGATTAAATAGAAAATATCCACCAAGTCCACCTATTAGTAAACAGGCGATAGATACAAACAACATAAATATTTTTTTATTCATAATATTTTTCTCCTTTCGCATTTTATTTTAAGATAGAAAATCGAAAAAAATCTATAACTTATCGGTTGATAAAACCTCAACTTTAAGTTGAGGCGTATTTTTAGCAGTTTTCTTTTAAAGATAAAGGAATTTTATAAGTCGTATGTTTTCCAAAATCGTCTATGGCATCTATTTCCAATTCGAGAGTATTTTCTTTATAATTTTTGCATGTTTGCTCGTAGTTATCGATGTTAAAATCGACATTTTTTAAAAATTCTTTGAGAGTCGTATTCAAATTATTTCGGTAATTGCATTTAGAAACTTCACTTTTAGTTTTTTCGTGTTTTTCGTAAAGGGTGCAATCTATCGAATTGTAAACTTTATCGTCTTCTTTTCCACAGTATGTTATGTTCGAAATATATATAGAACTTTTGTTATTATTATAGGCGATTGAACCGTATAGTTCGAAGTCTTCACAAGTAGTCTTAAGTTGTTTGAATTCGAAATCTTTATCTTTTTTATTAAAAAATATTAAAAATGAACAGGTAATAATCAATAATATAAAAAGAATTATTGGTAAAATGTATTTTATTTTTTTCCTAGCAGTTTTATCGCCTAATAGTTCGTTTAAATCGACATCGTTATCTCGACATATGTTTTTTAATGTCGCTAAATCGGGTATATTTTTTCCATTTTCCCACTTCGATACAGCTTGAAAAGTTACACCGTATTTTTCAGCAAATTTTTGTTGGCTTAAGCCTGCTTTGGTTCTAATCTCTTTAATGTTTCTGCCTATCTTTTCTTGGTCCATACTCCTTTACCTTTCTATGTCTTTTGAAACGATTTCTAACTCTAATTATATCATAAATAATTTTTAAATGTTCAGCTTATTTTGCAATCATTATCATTTTTTTAATGTCGGTTAAGGTTTCTTCTATAGTTTTTAAATCGGTTAGCGTAACTTCTTTTTCTTTACTAGAAGCATGTATTATATGGTCTAAACCTATGTATAGCATGACATGACCTTCTTTATATAAAAGGCATGGAATATGTTCTTCAAAGAGGAGAAGTTTTTCTCGATTATCCATATTAGATAAGTCTATTGATTTTTCTAAAGAGGTACTAGCAGAAAAAGTGTTCCTCGGTAGGTTGAAGCCGAATACTTTATATATATTTCTTATTAATCCTGAGCAATCTATTCCATAATCTAATCCGCCCCAGCTATAAGGAGTTTTTAAATATTGTAGGGCTTCTTTTATGACATTTTCGGGCGTATAAGATAGATGTTTTTTTGTCGCTTTATTTTTAGGTATGGAAATCTTTTTTCGCTCTATTTTATTTTTTAAGACTATGGGTATTTCTATTATGAAGTCGCCATTTCTTTCTTCTAAGAGTGGAAAACTCGAACCCATATCTAAGATATGCCCATCTTTTTTAATTACATCTACAGTTATAGTTATATAGTTTTCATTTTCTATAAAGTGTCGATAATCTTCTTCTCTTGGAAATCCCACATTTTTTTTTTCTATCCACCCGGTGTAATAAGGTGTAATTATGAAGTACCATAATCTATCTTTACTTTCATGGATAACCAGACATGGAGTGTTAAGTGGTACCTCGGTTTCTTGTAATCTATCAAATTCATGCGTGTTTAATTTATCAAAAAAGTGTATATTGGTCGGATATGAACGAAGGTTCGACCTATTTACAACAAGGCCTCTTGGTATAGTAGTCAAGTCATCTGTTTCTAGTAAGTTTTTGTTGTCTTCTATTTCATAAGTCATCACAAGAGAGATTGCTTTATTGCCGTCGTATTTAGGTATTACAGGCATAGAATATCGATTTATAATGTTCTTTATTTCATCTTTGGAGAGTTTGTCATATGTGTTTAAATCATAAAGAGTATCAGTTTTATTTGCTATATTTTCGTTATATATAGCGATTTCTTCTCGTGACAAGATTACTTCGTCGCTCTTTATATTATCTAAAAACTTGTTTATATCATCTTCCTTGGAATTATTTTGAACTACACAACCGGTTAGAAGTGATATAATAATAAATAAAATTATTTTCATCATGATAAATATGTACGTGAATAGTTAGTCATTTATTCTCGATTTAGTATTAAAAGCTTTAATTCTACATCTATGGGATGTAAAAACTATAAATCGATTTGCTATACTTAACTCAAGAAAGGAGAAAATTTCATGAACCAAGAAAAAATTGGTAAATTTATACAAGAGATGCGTAAAGAAAAAAATATTACTCAAAAAGAACTAGCAGAAAAATTAGGGGTGACCGATAAAACTGTATCGAGATGGGAAAATGGTCATTATCTACCAGATATATCATTATTTGAAAGTTTGTGTTCGATAGTCGAAATCGACGTATCAGAACTACTAAAAGGAGAAAGGATTTCTAAAATAGATAAAGAGGATGTGATAGATTTGACTTCAAATTTAGTAAAAATTTCTAATGATAAGATTAGAAGAAAGAATAACAAAGTGTTGATAATCGCATCTTTGATTATAGTACTATTGGCTATAGGAACCGTATATATAATTAAAAATATAGCTAAAAATATACCACCCGCAGTCGATGAAATGGCTCCCGGAAGAGAAGTCCATTTCCCCTCAAGAATGGCTGTTTTAGAAAAAGATGACGGTTGGGTAGCACGTTTTAACATCGAATACCCAGCTTTAAATAGTAAAGAGCCCCATTATTACAGTTACGGTTGTCATAATTTCAAATATAAATCCCTTAAAGGATATATTGCTAAGGGAGAAGAAGAGGATGAAAATGGAAAATTTGAGTACGATGTCGAAACGAATCATCCAAATTGCATCTATAATAAGGAATATAGTGTAGATATCGAAGCTATTTCAAAGTATTTTGAAGAAAAAAAGTTTAAAGCTCCTATTAAAATGGAGGATTTGGCCGGGCTAGAATTAAAGAAGGTCGACAAAAATGAACTACTAGATTTATATAATCGAGCAATAACGAGCGAACTCGTTACTAAATATGGTAATTATGGCAGATATCCACAAGCTGGACTACAAATCGAAAGAAAATTCGATAAATATACGTGGTATGTGGGTTATCTTTTAAACATGGGAAAAATAGTATACATCAATTTAGAACTTAAAATCGATGACGAGTACTTATCCGATAAGATTAAAAATAATACGGCAAGTCAAGAAGAGATAGAAATATTTTCTAATATCAAAAAAATAGAAGACTACGTTCTTAAAAAGCAAAACTTCGCTTTAAATGAAGAATTTATGAATAAAAGACCTTATTCGTTTTTAAGTTATGCTTTTTCATATATTAAAGATGGCAAAATGTATTAGGTAAATTTATCACGAGTATAAACTATAAGTTTTATTTGCTCGTGATTTTTTTATTGTACTTTTTTAATATATCAGTGTATAATTGTTAATATAGAATAGTAGGCAAAATAGATTTGCCCATGTGTTAGGTGGGAATAAATTTATGGATTATACACTCAATAGTGATGAGATATTTGCAATAGAAAAATTTCAGGGAAGCTCTTTTAAAGTAATCGACGCTCTTTTGAAGGAAGGAGTAGATAGTGAGTTTAGGACGAATTTGCGAGGAGATAATTTTCCCTTTTTGACAAGAGAGGCATTAGAACAGGCTTTAGATGATATCAAAAATCTCTTTTCAGCTATTTTAAAAAGTTATATGAAAAGTGGTGGGACTAAATCGTCTAAAGCACTCTTTAAAATCATGCCCAAATCTATTGTGACATCTTTAAACAATCGAGTCGTATCTTTTATAAGTGCAAACTCTATTATGGGAAGCAATGTCTTACCTAAGACAAACGACACAGCATTTTTGTTAATAGACGGGAATGTACCATATATAAGCTTAAGCTCGGTAGAAGAAGGATTAGAAGAGGTCGTCTTCGCACCGGGAAAGATGAAAGTTACGGAAGCCATATTGACTACTGATTCGAGATATGGAAAAGAATACGTCGCATCTATAGAGGATATAGATATTCCCCCTATGGAAGAAGCAAAGGCAACTGAACTTCGAGAGAAGATTTTGGATTCCGTAGAGAAAATGAGCGAGTATTTAAAATACATTTTGGCTACTGCTGATAAGCCCAATTTTAGTAGCAATCAACAAGCTATGAGCGTCGTTCGTGAATACTCGGAATGGAAAAAAGCAGTCATTATTTATAATTTGGAGCAATATAGACAAGCTAGAACTAGGATTATGGAAGCTCCACCACTCGTGAATTTAGATAGAGATAAAAAAGAAACAGAGGCTTTAGATGATACTGTTTCGATAAGCGAGATTTTAGCTGGATTGAACCCAGAAGATTTGCGCAACTTAGATTTAGATGCCATACTGGGTGATAAGGAAGAAAAGAAGGACAGTACTTTAGATGAAGAGTTTTCGACACATCAGGAGTTAATGTAAAAAAAATTCCAAAAATTGGAATTTTTTTAGTCGGTTTTACCTTCGGTTAAGAAGAATACTTCATACCATTTTAAAAATGTATATAAAGCCCATACCTTTTTACAATGGATTTTTTCTTTTCGACATTTGGCTAGCAGTTTAAGAGCATATTTTTGGTCGAAAAATTCACTCGTATATTCTTTATTAAAAGTATTTTCTATTTCTTTATAGAAGGCATCATCTTTTAGCCAGTCGAAAAGTGGAACTGGAAATCCCAATTTTTTCTTTTTATAGCTTTCTGTAGGAATGACCTTCTTGGATGCTTCTCTTAGGGCAACTTTGGTATTTTCTTTAGTGACTTTTTTATCGCTTTCGAGGGTACTCGCCAGTTCAAAGACATATTTATCTATAAAAGGTACTCTTACTTCTAGCGAGTTAGCCATAGACATGCGATCTGCTTTATGTAAGATGTCGTTTGGCAACCAAAATTTGATGTCAACGGCTTGCATTTTGATTAGGTCACTTTGGTTTTTATATTTTTCATATACTTCTTTTGTGATATCTTTATTTTTAATTTGAGGTTTAAAGGCAATTATGCGTTTGGCTTCTTTATCCGTACATAGTCTATTGATGCTTATATAGTTATCTTCTAAACGCTTTCCTCTTCTAACTAGAAAGTTTCTACCTCTAAACTCTGGGAGTAATTCTAAAACTTGTGATACGATATGTCTTATGAAATAAGGTACTTTATTATAGAAAGCGAAGTCTACGGTTTCTCTATATGTGTTATAACCGCCATAGAATTCATCAGCGCCTTCTCCAGATAGGATTACTTTGACATCTTTGCTTGCAAGTTCGGATAGGAAGTATAGTGAAATCGCTGCTGGGTCACTTATCGGTTCATCCATATGATACATGATTTTTGGTACGACGTTTAAATATTCTTTTTTATCTATCTCTTTACTTTTGTTTTCTAAACCCAATTTGTCGGTCAAGTCTTTAGCATATGATATTTCGTTGTTTTTAAAGTTGTGGTAACCGACTGTATACGTTTTATTTGGTTTAGCTAAACTTACTATATAAGAAGAGTCGATACCACTAGATAAAAATGAACCTACTTCGACATCCGAAGTCATGTGATATTTTGCACTTTCTTCCATAGTTTTTGCTATTTCTTGAACTACGTCGTCATAATCTTTTTTGGAAGGATTTAAAGTGGGTTCATAGTAACAGTCGATTTCTATTTTATCATTTTCTAGGTACAAGTAATGTCCAGGTTCAGTTTATATACTCCTTTAAAAAAGGTTTCGCTGCAGGGATTGAAGCTGAAAGTCAAATATGGTTCTAGAAGTTCTTTATTTAAAACTTTGTTAAAATCTTTGTGCTCTAAGAAAGATTTAATTTCTGAAGAGAAAAGAAATGTGCCTTTGTTTTGATAGTAGTAAAAAGGTTTTATACCAAAATAATCTCGTGCACAGAAAAGGCTCTTTTTCGTCTTATCCCATATGGCAAAAGCGAACATTCCTCTTAAGTGTGTGGGCATTTCTTTACCCCACTCTTCGTAACCGTGTAAGATGACTTCGGTATCGCAGTTCGTCTTAAATTTGTGCCCACAACTCTTCAGTTCTTTTTGCAGTTCTTTATAGTTATATACTTCTCCATTAAAGACGATAACTAATGAACCGTTTTCGTTTTCCATAGGCTGTCTTCCAGAAGCCAAGTCTATTATAGATAGTCTGCGATGAGCTAAGGCTACCGATTCATCTACGTAGTAATCTTCGTCATCAGGCCCTCTGTGTTTAATTCTATCTCCCATTTTTTTAATCGTTTCTAATTTATTTTTATCTTTGTTTACAAATCCAACTATTCCACACATATGTAATCCTTTCTTGCCAATAAATTCTTAATCTATTCTTATTATACCTAATAAATCTTGCATGTCAAAGAAAACGTCCTTTAAATAGTGTAAAGAGCTATATAAAAAAACGACTAAACTAGCGTTAGTCTATAGAAAATGTGTTTTTTTACATAGCTTTTTCATCTGTTTTTTTATTCGATTTGTTTGCTTTACCTTTTGGATTTTTTTTATCTTTAGTTTTTTTAATTTCTTTTTCTATGTTTAGGTTTGATAGTTCTTTATCTATTTTTTTAATTTTTTTGTTTAACTTTTTATTTGCTGTTTCTTTTTTAGAATTTTTCATATCTTCTATACATTTTGTAAATTTCTTTCTAAGACATTTTCTCGTTTCCATTCCACTTTTAGGTGCTAATAATAATCCAGTAGCAAATCCTAAAACGGTTCCCGTTAACACTTTCCCCCAATTGCACTTTTTACTCATTTTTTCATCCTTCCTTTTTAAAAAATATATAGGCATTTTTATTATATGCCATCTATAATATTAGATACAGGAATTTTATTTTTGTTACAACTTTGTTTAAAAATGGACATATTTTCTTGTGAGAAAATATGTCCATTAATTTTTATATATGTTTTCCTATAAAAATTTTGACCCTTCCAAGTATCCAGTTATTCCGTTCTTGTCTTATATGGCGTTCTTGGGGGGAGTCGAACCCCCTACCTTTTCCTTCGGAGGGAAACGCTCTATCCTATTGAGCTACAAGAACAAAAAAACGAAGAATGCTTAAAGACAATTCTTCGTATTTAAGGCATTCTTTTGTAATGTTAACACAAAATTATTGTATAGTCAAAAACTATTTGTGTTCAGAATGCATAAATAATAAACCTACATTTATTAGACCAGCTATACCAACAAGTGAATATACTAGTCTAGTAAGCACAGTCATTTCACCGAAAAGGGCAGCAACTAAGTCAAATTCTAGTAATCCAACTAAACCCCAGTTAATAGCACCTATTACAGTGAAAATTAATGCTATTTTCTGTACTGTTTCCATATCAAAAATCCTTTCTTCTTTTCTATTATGGACGACATTTCAATTTATATACTATCTTTTATTTTTAAATCTATGTTTAAATTTTCTTTATTTGAGCAAAATAAGGATATGAATACTTTATTGATTTGTTTATATGTTTTTTTTGCAAGAATGATAGATGTAGGGATAGGTTCAGTCCGTACTATATTGCTAGTTAAGGGAAAAAATGTCATTTCAATGATACTAGCTTTTATAGAAATATTGATATGGTTTTTTGTGGCAAAAGAGACTCTTACCTCTGATACAAATCTTGCAGTTGTATTTAGTTATGCGGGCGGTTATGCCATAGGTACCTATTTGGGAGGACTTATTAATAAGTATTTTGTTAAAGGAAATTTAACCGCTTTTGTCGTGACCAGTTTAGATAATAAAGATATGGTCGAAGAATTAAAAAGTGCTAATTATGGTGTAAGCGTTATCAGTATGGAAGAGAATAAACTGATTTTATTGATAGAATTTAAAAAGAAATATTTAAAAAAATTAAAAAGCACCATTAAAGAGATAGATCAAAGTGCTTTTATAATCATAAATGAAAGCTTACATGTAGAAAACGGGTATTTGGTTTAATAAGAAGCTTTTATGTCCGTTTTTCTAATTGCGAGTTTTCTTATAATGTCTACGGGAATTACTGAAGAAGCGAGAATAATCATGATTAAAAATTCTTTTAAATTTAGTCCGTATGTCCTAAATGTTGCCCCGCCACTATAGAGAAGAAAAACTTGAACTGCTATTATGAACATTATTATAAAAATGAAAGGTTTGTTTTCTTTAAGTTTTGAAAAGACGTTTAATCTACTAGTTCTAGAATTCAAAGAGTTTATTACTCCAGAAAAGACGAATAAACCGAAGAAAGCAGTCATCAAATATTTATTGTCAATAGAGGATCTAAAAAGATTTTTAAAAAGAGGAAGTTTTAAGAAAACGATTAGAAGAAGTGCCGTATAAATGCCTGTTACAAGTATACTAGAATACATGTATTTATTTAGTACGGGCTCGTTTTTTTTGTTTGGCAGCTCGTCCATATATTCGGCAAGTGGCGGCTCAAAAGAAAATGCAAGTCCTGCTAGAGTATCCATTATCATATTTATCCAAAGCATTTGCATGACCGTAATTGGCGTATTTATGTTTAAAAAAGGTCCTGTAATGCTAAGGGTTAGTGCACATAGGTTCATAGTGAGTTGGAATACGACAAATTTTCTGATGCTTTTAAATATAGTTCTTCCGTATAAAATGGCTTTTCCAATAGATAGTAAGTCATTATCGAGAATCACTATATCGGCTGCTTCTTTGCTGACTTCTGATCCCGAGCCCATGGCAAATCCTACATCAGCACTCTTGAGAGCAGGAGCATCATTTACTCCGTCTCCTGTCATTCCTATTACTTCCCCCATAGATTGTCCGATGTTTACTAAGCGGCTTTTATCTTTCGGTAGTGCTCTTGCTATTACTTTTATGTTTTTGTATATTTTTTTGACTTCGTCGTCACTCATCTTTGCTAGTTCATTACTCGTAAGTGTTATATCGTCTTCACTTTTTATGAGTCCTATTTCTTTAGAAATATTGACGGAGGTTTCTAGCGAGTCTCCCGTAATCATTATGATGTGGACATTGGCTTTTTCTATCATTTCGATAGTTTTTTTGGTAGTATCTCTCGGTTCATCTTTTAAAAGAACTATACTTATAAATGTCAAGGTTTCACTTAACTCGGATATTTTATCTGCTAGAAGTATTACTCTATACCCCAATTTGGTATATTTATCTATCAATTTTTTTAGGTTATCTTTATCTAAGTATTCTCTTCTTCCTAGGTCGTTATATGTTTCTTCTATTTTGGGTAAAAGGATTTCGGGTGCACCTTTTATGAGTTCATGCGATTTAATTCCGTCATCTATCAAAACCGATGAATACTTGTTAGTGCTATTAAAGTATTTTTGGCTTTTAACGGTGGATGATATTTTATATCCTTTTGAAAAAGTTAAAAGAGCTTTATCGGTGATATTTCCACCTATGATATTTCCTTCGAGGTCGATAGAAGCTTCGTTGTTTAGGTACATGTTTTCAAATATATACTTGCTGATTTTGGGGTAAGAAGCGAGTTCTTCTTTTGTTGTAAATGTCTTTCCATTACTCAATACTACTCCTACTACTTCTAAATTGCCTTTTGTAATCGTACCCGTTTTATCTGTGAATAGTGTATTTATGGAACCTGCAGTTTCAATTCCTACCATTCTTCGAACTAAAACATTATTTTTTACCATTCTTTTCATATTTGATGAAAGAACTAAGGCGACCATCATCGGCAATCCTTCTGGTACACTTACTATAATAATCGTGACACCTAAAGTCAGTGCATAGATGATGTGTCCGAATATGATTTTTGGAGTCGTGATAGTTTCTATAATTAAGGTAGGGTCAAATGAGTTTGATATGAAGATGACTGAGAATAGGTATGAGAGCATGACTAGAATAGAACCGATTGTACCTATTTTACTTATAATACCCGCTAGTGAGCGAAGTCTTAAACGAAGGGGACTATCGGGATTTTTATTTAACAGTTCTAAAGCGATTTGTCCATATTTTGTTTTGGCACCAACAGCCGTAACTTCGACATAAGCATTTCCATTTAGTACGACTGAACCTCTATATACGATATCGCCTTTCTTTTTTTCTATGTCAATTGCTTCTCCTGTAAATGAGGATTCATCGACGGAGATTTTTCCTTCTACTATAATGCCGTCTGCTGGAACTAAATCTCCGCTCGCTAAGACGACGAGGTCTTTTGTGACGATTTCTTCTAAACTGACTTCTTGTAAGTGGGCATCTCTTATGCATTTACACTTGACTTGTGACGATTCCTCTTGCATCTTTTGGAAGGATTTTTCACTACCGTATTCGCTGATTGTCGAGATGAGAGAGGCTAAAAGAATAGCTAAAACTATGCCCAAAGTTTCAAACCAATCGAAACTTTGGAACAAAAAAACAGTTTTAACTGCTAAAACTATTAAAAGTATTTTTATTATCGGGTCGCCTAAGGACTCTAGGAAAAGATGAAAGAAAGTGTTTTTCTTCGTATTTGTTATGGCATTTTTACCAAATTTTTGTTCGCTAATCTTTACTTCTTCATTCGTAAGTCCTTTTTTGTTCATAAATTCCTCACCTACAAAAGTATATACTCGAAGTGAAGAATTAGTACGAGATTATTTGTCAATTTATGTCATTTAAGTTGACGTTTTCTTCGATGATGAGGTCATTAAAATCTATTTTGAACTCTTCAATTGCTTTTGCTCGAGCGTCATCATATATGTTTTTGGCATTGGCTATTGCTTTATAGACGTGTTAGATCGGAAGAGCGT